>NZ_JBHYKM010000136.1:0-19033 GCF_042741435.1 Streptomyces sp. NPDC058955
CCGGCGGGGGGGGCCCGCCCTCCGCCGTACCGGATCAGACGCGGGTCGCCAGCTCGAACCAGACGACCTTGCCGCCCGACAGCCGGGTCGCCCCCCACCGCCGCGCCAGCCGGTTCACCAGGAACAGACCGCGTCCGCCCTCGTCCGTCTCGCGCGCCCGCCGCTGCCGGGGCAGCTGCGGGGAGTCGTCGCCGACCTCGCAGCGCAGCACGTCGGTCTTGAGCAGCCGCAGGGTCACCGGCCGCTCCGCGTACCGCACCGCGTTGGTGACCACCTCGCTGATCAGCAGCTCGACCGAGTCCGTCAGCTCCTCCAGGTCCCAGCGGGCGAGCGCCCGGCGGGCCAGCCGGCGGGCCCGGCCCGGGGCCGCGTCCTCCGGTTCCAGGAACCAGTACGCCACGTCGCTCGGCGCGATCCCGTCGAACCGGGCCGCGAGCAGCGCGATGTCGTCGTCCCGGTCGCCCGGGCCCAGCATGTCGAGGACGTCGTCGCAGAGCGCCTCCAGGGGAGGCGCGTGGTCCGGCCCGGTCAGCTGGGCCGCCGCCGCGAGCCGCTCCCGCAGCTGCTCGATCCCGGTCCACACGTCCCGCAGCCGGGACTCCACCAGGCCGTCCGTGTAAAGCAGCAGCGTCGCGCCCGCCGGGGCGTCCAGCTCGACCGACTCGAAGTCCACGCCGCCGACGCCGATCGGGGCGCCCGCGGGCACCCGCAGCACCTCGGCGCGGCCGTCCAGGTGGAGCAGTATCGGCGGCGGATGCCCGGCGTTGGCGACCGTGATCCGGTGCGAGACCGGGTCGTAGACCGCGTACATGCAGGTCGCCATCCGGTTCTCGCCGAGCCGCTGGGCCTGCTCGTCGAGGTGGTGCAGCACCTCCTGCGGCGGCAGGTCGAGCCCGGCCAGGGTCTGCGCGGTGGTGCGCAGCTGGCCCATGATCGCGGCCGAGGTCATGGAGTGGCCCATGACGTCGCCGACGACCAGCGCGACCCGGCTGCCGGGCAGCGGGATCGCGTCGTACCAGTCGCCGCCGACCCGGGCGGTCTCGGCCGCCGGGAGGTAGCGGGAGGCGAGCTTGACGCCGGTCGGCTGGGGCAGCGAGTCCGGCAGCATCGTGCGCTGCAGCTCGTCCGCGATGTACGCCTCCCGGCCGTACAGCACCGCCTTGTCGATGCCGAGCGCGGTGTGGGTGGCCAGCTGGGCGCCGACCAGCAGGTCGTCCGGCTCGAAGGCGGGCTGCTCGGGGCGGCGCAGCAGGACGGCGGCGCCGATCACCCGCCGGCGGCCGCGCAGCGGCGCCAGTATCGCCCGCAGGCCGCGGGGGAGCGGATGGTCCGGGCCGAGGAGCTCGCCGAGGGCGGCCCGGGCGGCGGCGGAGTCGCCGAAGACCGGCCGGACCCCGCGGAGCACCTCGGAGAGGGCGCTGCCGGAGCGCACCTCGCACAGTTCGGCGGCCGGGGTCGGGTCGGGATCGGGTACGAGGACGAGCTCGTCGCCCTCCAGGTCGGGGGTTAACCGCAGCCGGTCGGTGCGGCGCAGCCGCAGCACGAAGGGCGCCACGGGCCGCTCGTCGCCCACCGGCAGCGGGTCGCGGAGGTAGACGAGGATCTCGTCGGAGAAGGCCGGCACGGTGGCCCGGCACAGCCCGAGGACGATCTCGTCGAGGTCGAGGCCGCGGGCGATCCGCCGGGTCGCGGCGCCGACGAACCGCAGCCGGTCGCCCTCGCGCCGGCCGGCCGGGGCGGCGCCGGGGGAGACGGCGACGGCGACCGCGGGCGCGCCGGGACCGGACGCCTGGGGCGGCTGTGCCTGGGGCGCCGGCTGGCCGGGGGTCTCCGGGACCTGCGCCGGGGCCTGCGCCGAGGGTTGCGCGGGGATGTCGGAGGGCAGGCCGGCGGGCGCGGCCTCCTGGCGGGGCCGCGCCTGTTCCTGGGGCCGGTCGGCCAGGGGCTGCCGGCCTTCGTGGGAGGTGGGATGCTCCGTCACGCGTGGGATTCCGTCCGTCCGGGCCGGTGGTGCGATGCACTCGCTCTTCTCGCCGATGCCGCGCGTTCGCCGGGGATAAACCCCCCGGAGGCGGTGTTCGCGGTGGACGCGGACGATCCGCGGACGACGGCAGGGGCGGGGGGCGCGCCACCCGGGCACAGCTCCGGCACTGCTCTCCCCCTCATCGATGACGTGCGGTGACGTGTGGTCAGTTGCTGTGCTGCGTTCGGTCGGTGACGTCGTGTTCGCCCGGTGTCGGCCGTGCGGAGGACGATCCTACGTTTGAACCCCGGGGGCGCATCAAGGGTCTCATGGCGCCGTGTGCGCCGGAGTGCGATCCCAGTCCACGGGCAGGGCGGGGACGGTCCAGGCGGGATCGGGCCGCCACTCCTCCCAGCCGTCCCGGAAGGGGGCGCCCCAGCTCTCGACGAGCGCCACGGCGGCAGCACCCGCGGCCCGTACCCGCTCGGCCTGGTCCGGGCCCATCAGCCCGGCCCGCTGGGCCTGGGCGAACTCGTCCTCGTCCCGCCAGAGCCAGCTGCGGTCGGGGTAGACGGAGATGTCGAGGAAGTGGTCCTCGGAGTCGACGCCGCCGGCCCAGCGGCGGCGCGGCTCCTCCAGGTTCACGTACCAGCTGCGGAAGCGCCAGCCGCGCTCCCAGAAGAGCCAGACCGACCACGGGTCGCCGGGGCGGGCGAGCTTGAGCACGCCGCTGCCGGCCCAGCGGGCGCGCTCGGTGGTGCGGGGCGCGGTGTAGCGGGTGGCGAGCGGCTCGTCGTGGACGGAGGTGCCGTCGGCGAGCACCGGCCGGACGCACTCGGTGCCGGGCGCCATCCACACGGCGAGCAGGTCGGGGGTGTCGCGGACGACGGTCACCGGCCGGCAGATGTGCACCTCGTCGGTGCCGATGCCGCGGTAGCGCCAGAGGATGTGCTCCCCCGGCGCCCAGTGCTGGATGTCGCCCGATCCGTCCGCTCCTGTCATGCGCAGATCTTAGGGGCGCGCTCCCACCCGCGCTGCGGTACGCGTCACGCTTGAGTCACGCGGGGGACGGCCGGGCTTCACGCCCGGGTCGCCCCGCCGTCACGGCCGGGTCATGCGCAGCACGTCGAGGGCCTCGTCGAGCTGTTCGAGGGTGAGGTCGCCGCGCTCCACGTAGCCGGACTCCAGGACCACCTCGCGGATGGTCCTCCGCTCGGCGAGGGACCGCTTGGCGACCTTGGCGGCCTCCTCGTAGCCGATGTACTTGTTGAGCGGGGTGACGACGGACGGGGAGGACTCGGCGTACTCGCGGGCGCGCTCGACGTTGGCGGTGATGCCGTCGACGGTGCGGTCGGCGAGGAGCCGGGAGGCGTTGGCCAGAAGGCGTACGGATTCCAGCAGGTTCTTGGCCATCACCGGGAGCATCACGTTGAGCTCGAAGTTCCCGGCCGCGCCGGCCACCGCGACGGTGGTGTCGTTGCCGGTGACCTGGGCGGCGACCATGAGGACCGCCTCGGGGACCACCGGGTTGACCTTGCCGGGCATGATCGAGGAGCCGGGCTGGAGGTCGGGGAGGTTGATCTCGGCCAGTCCGGTGCGGGGGCCGCTGGCCATCCAGCGCAGATCGTTGGCGATCTTGGTGAGGGAGACGGCGACGGTCCTGAGCTGGCCGGAGGTCTCCACCAGGCCGTCCCGGGCGCCCTGGGCCTCGAAGTGGTCGCGGGCCTCGGTGAAGGGCAGCCCGGTGGTGCGGGCGAGCTCGGCGACGACCGCGGCCGAGAAGCCGGGCGGGGTGTTGATGCCGGTGCCCACCGCGGTCCCGCCGAGGGGGAGTTCGGCGAGCCGGGGGAGGGAGGCGCGGAGCCGTTCGATCCCGTACCTGACCTGGGCCGCGTAGCCGCCGAACTCCTGGCCCAGGGTGACCGGGGTGGCGTCCATCAGATGCGTACGGCCGGACTTCACGACCGTCGCGAATTCGGCTGATTTTCGCTCCAGGGCGGTGGCCAGGTGGTCGAGCGCCGGGATCAGGTCGTGGGTGACGGCGGCGGTGGCGGCGATGTGGATGGAGGAGGGGAAGACGTCGTTGGACGACTGCGAGGCGTTGACGTGGTCGTTGGGGTGGACGGCCCGGTCGGCCGGGAGCCGCTCGCCGGCCAGGGTGGCCAGCACCTCGTTGGTGTTCATGTTCGAGGAGGTGCCGGAGCCGGTCTGGAAGACGTCGACCGGGAAGTGGTCGTCCCAGCGGCCCTCCGCGACCTCCTCGGCGGCGGCGGCGATCGCCTCCGCCCGGTCCCGGTCGATCACGCCGAGCTCGGCGTTGACCGTCGCGGCGGCGGCCTTGATCCGGGCCAGCGCCTCGATGTGGGCGCGCTCCAGGCGCTGCCCGGAGACGGGGAAGTTCTCCACGGCCCGCTGGGTCTGGGCCCGCCACTTGGCGTGCGCGGGGACCCGCACCTCGCCCATCGAGTCGTGCTCGACGCGGTAGCCCTCGGTGTCGTTCATGGTCGTTCGTCCTCCCGGGCGTGCTCAGCTTCCCCAACATCCTCAAAAAGATGAGCACTTGTCTTGTTCGATGTATTCCCAAGGCGTGTACCGGCCAGTAAAAACCGTGGGTAACCCCACTTCCAGGAGGCGCAATGACGCGCACCAGGTACAGACTCCGGTGGCCCATCGCCGCCGTCGCCGCGGCCGCCGCCGCACTCGGCTCCCTGACCGCCGCCCCGGCGGGAGCGGCCGACACCGGTACGAGGGCCGCCGTCGCCTCCGTACCCCTGCCGCCCGAGCTGGAGGCGATCCGGGCCGCCGAGGCCACGAAGATCTACGGCAGCCCCGAGGAACGCCCGCTCGGCGAGCGCAAGACCGGCCTGATCTCGCTCGGCGACAGCGAGATCTCCGGCGAGGGCGTCGGGAACTACGAGTCCCCGACCAACGGCCCCACCAACTGGTGCCACCGCTCGCCCGACGCGGCCATCCACCGCACCGGCATCGCCGCCGACCTCACCTTCAACGTCTCCTGCTCCGGCGCCTACACCGGCAACATCCGGATCGGCGGGAGCAAGCAGTACGCGGACGAGCTGGTCCAGAGCGACAACCTCGCCGTCAAGGCCCGCAACACCCGGATCAAGATGGTGCTGCTCGTCGCCGGCGCCAACGACGACCTCCAGTTCGGCCCCGTCATGACCGACTGCGTCACCCGGTACGTGCTCAGCCAGGGCACCTGCGAGCCCAAGTACGCCCCCGGCTGGCAGGCCCGCGTCGACGCCCTCGTCCCCAAGGTCGAGCAGACCGTCCGCGACCTGAGGACGGTCATGCGGGACGCCGGGTACGCCGACGGCGACTACAAGCTCGTCGTCATGGGCTACCCCAGCCCCATCGGCCCCGACTTCTACGACAACCCGAGCTTCCCCGGCAAGCTGAGCTGCGGCGGCATGGGCTACGACTCCGACACCAAGTGGGGCCGGAACGTCGCCGTCCCGGCCTTCGAGCGCGGCATGCGCAAGGTCGCCGCCTCCACCGGCGCCGTCTACCTCGACAACTCGCGGCTCTTCCACGGCCACGAGGTCTGCATGGAGGACACCTGGGCCCGGGGCCTGTACATCGACCTCTCCAAGCCCGGCGGCATCGACGAGAACTCCACCCGCCAGTCCTTCCACCCCAACAAGAGCGGCCACGCCGCCTTCGCCTCCTGCCTGACCCAGCTCTACGGCTCCGGCCTGCGCGAGGCGAGCTGCGCCGACGTGAACTCCTCCGGCACCCCGACGCTCTTCCCGCTCGCCTGGGACGACGTCTACGAGCCGCTGCGGAACGAGGCCACCGGCAACTGCCTCGACGTGAACGCCTCCGAGTCCGCCAACGGCACCGCCGTCCTCGGCTGGGACTGCCACGGCGGCCGCAACCAGGGCTGGTGGTACGACTCCGCCCGGAAGACGGTCCACACCGAACTCACCCAGGACCGCTGCCTGGACGTGCCCGGAGCCGCCTACCAGGCCGGCAAGGCGCTCATCCTCTGGAACTGCTCCGGCGCCGCCAACCAGAGGTTCGTCCGCGACGGGGCCACCATCCGGCCCGCCGCCGCGACCGGCCTCTGCCTGACGCAGGGGGCGGCGAAGGAGCCGGTCCGGCTCCAGACCTGCAACGGCTCCGCGAACCAGAAGTTCGCCTAGCCCGCGGGCCCGTGTACGGCGGGGGGCGGGCGGCCGGGCGGGGCGGCTGGGGGCGGGGAGGGTGCGGGGCGGGCACCAGCCCTGCACGGGCCCCGCGACCCAGATGTCCGCCACGCCGGGGGGCCCCCCCCCGCGGGGCCCCCCCGGCGGGGGGGGGCGGGGGGCCCACGGCCTCGTCACGAGCGCGCTCAGGTCAGTGCGAGGCTCGACTTCGCCAGCTCGTACGCGGCGACCACCGCCTCCTCGTCGGCGTCGAGGCCGCCGAGCTCCAGCACGATCACCGCCTTCGCGGTCACCACCGCCAGGGACCGCTCCGCCCGCTCCTCGTCGAGGAGTTCGCTGTGCGACGTGTAGTGGGCCTCCACCACCGGCAGCCCGCCCGCCGTCGTGTCCTTCAGGACGAGCCCCTTCGTGCCGTCGTCGGCCTTCACGAAGGCTTCCAGGGTGGCGCGGGCCTTCCCCTTGGGTGCGGTCCACACCCGCAGGAAGCCGATGTCCGGGGTGTCCTCGGAGTCCACCTCGCACACGACCGTGGCAGGCCCCTGCTCCACCAGCTCGGCGAAGTCGGGGTCGGCGGGCGGGGTGACCTTCTTCGGCTTCCAGCCCTTCGTGAGCGTGAAGGAGACGGGGAGGGTGCAGGCGCTCCCGGGGCGCCCGAGGGTCCCGGCCGGCACCGCCGCGGCGGCGGACGCCTCCGACGAAGGCGCCGCGGTGGGCGCCGCGGCCGGCGCGGCCGGCTCCGGGGTCGTACCGCACGCGGTCAGCAGGGCCGCCGCGAGCAGGGCGGTACGGAGAAGGGGGGCTCTGACTGGCATGGCCCCATCATCCCCGACGGCGTGCGTCACCCGGACGGCGGCAGCACAATGTGAGGACGGCCCGAAGGGGGAGGATCCACACCCCGCCAGGGAGGCAGTCCATGACCCGGAGCTTCAGGAGGATCGGCGCCCTCGGCGCCGCGACCGTGGCCGCCGTCGCCTACGCGTCCGCCGCACCGGTCGCCGCCGCACCGGCCGCCGACGGGTTCGAGTTCACCCTCTACTCCAAAGAGGTCCCGACGGACGAGAGCGGCGAGGAGACCGGCCGGGCACCCGGGCTCGGCGACTCCTTCGCCTTCGCCGACGACCTCTCCCGCACCAAGGGCGGCGAGTCGGTCGGCCGGGACGGCGTCACGTGCACCGTGGTGCGCGCCGGAAGCCCGGCCGACCTGCTCTGCGTCGGCACCTTCGTCCTGAACGGCGGCCCGGGCGGCCAGCTCACCGGGCAGAACCTGACCTCGTTCGACCCCTCGAACGAGGCCCCGGCCGCGTTCGACATCGCGGTCACCGGCGGCACCGGCGACTTCAAGGACGCCCGCGGCTACATCCGCTCCACCCCCGACGGGGACTATTCGAGGCTGGAGTTCCACATCACCCGCTAGGCGCCCCAGGGGCGTCCCGTCAGGAGAGCTTGCCGTAGTCCGGCAGCTTGAAGGCGCGCTCGGCGTGACCGCCGACGATGTCGGTCGTGTTGTTCCCGATGTTCGCGATGATCGTGTAGCCCTTGGCCTCGATCTCGGCGCGCTTCTCCGTCTTGTAGGCGCTGACCTCGGCGAACAGGTCGGGCAGCGAGCGCACGTACAGCCCGTCCACCGGGTAGCCGACCTGTTTCAGGTTCCACTCGGTGAGGGAGTGGATGATCCCCGGGCGGGCGGTCACGAAGAAGACCTTCACCCCGCGCGCGTGCGCGTCCCGGACCAGGGAGTGGATCTCGGGGATGGCCGGGGTCGGCAGCTCCCAGAACGGGTGGAAGTCCGTCTCCAGGGAGCTGTTGTCGATGTCGAGGACGATCGCCTGCCGCTCGGTGCCGGCGTCCTGGGCCCGCGCCTCGATGTACGGGCGGGCCTCGGCGACGACGGCGGCGACGTCACGGCGCCAGGTCGTGTAGTCCACGCCCTCCATCGCGGCGGCGGAGGTGTGGTGGCTGTCCGGGTCCGCCGCGGAGGCGGCGGGCGCGGGCCCGACGACGAGGAGGGCCGTCAGGCCGAGCAGACCCGTGGCGGTGGCCGCGGACTTGGCGGAGGGCTTGGGCATGGGGGGCTCCCGAGTGGTCGACCGTCTCAGTGGTTGACATGCTCGCGACCCATACTGACCAGTAAGTGTCCGGCTGGCTACCGGTCGGTAGCGACTTTTCGTAGAGGAGACGACACCGCCCCCCGGTCCACGCGGGACCGGAGGGCGGATGCGGTGCTACCGGAGGTTACGAGAGCTGGGAGCCCTGCCGCACCGGGATGTGGGTGAACGTCGGCTCGGGCGCGGGGTTCTGGAAGAAGTCGTTGCCCTTGTCGTCGACGACGACGAACGCCGGGAAGTCCTCGACCTCGATCTTCCAGACGGCCTCCATGCCGTCCTCCTCGTTGTCCAGGACCTCGATCTTCTTGATGCAGTCCTGCGCGAGGCGGGCCGCCGGGCCGCCGATGGAGCCGAGGTAGAAGCCGCCGTGCGTGCCGCACGCGTCGGTGACCTGCTGCGAGCGGTTGCCCTTGGCGAGCATCACCATCGAGCCGCCCGCCGCCTGGAACTGCTCCACGTACGAGTCCATCCGGCCGGCCGTGGTCGGGCCGAAGGAGCCGGAGGCGTACCCCTCGGGGGTCTTCGCCGGGCCCGCGTAGTAGACCGGGTGGTCCTTCATGTACTGCGGCATGTCCTCGCCCGCGTCGAGCCGCGCCTTGATCTTGGCGTGCGCGATGTCGCGGGCCACCACCAGCGGGCCGGTCAGCGAGAGCCGGGTCTTGACCGGGTACTTGGTCAGCTCGGCCAGGACCTGCTCCATCGGCTGGTTCAGGTCGATCTTCACCACGTCGCCGGACTCGTCCAGATGCTCGTCCGTGGTCTCCGGCAGGAAGCGCGCCGGGTCCGTCTCCAGCTGCTCCAGGAAGACGCCCTCGGCGGTGATCTTCGCGACGGCCTGGCGGTCCGCCGAGCAGGAGACGGCGATCGCTACGGGCAGCGAGGCGCCGTGGCGGGGGAGGCGCACCACGCGCACGTCGTGGCAGAAGTACTTGCCGCCGAACTGCGCGCCGATGCCGATCTTCTGCGTCAGCTCGAAGACCTTCTCCTCCAGCTCCTTGTCCCGGAAGCCGTGGCCGGTGGCGGCGTCGCCCTGGGTGGGCAGCTCGTCCAGGTAGTGCGCGGAGGCGTACTTCGCGGTCTTCAGCGCGAACTCGGCGGAGGTGCCGCCGACGACGATCGCCAGGTGGTACGGCGGGCAGGCCGCCGTGCCGAGCGAACGGATCTTCTCCTCCAGGAACTTCATCATGGACGCCTCGTTGAGGACGGCCTTCGTCTCCTGGTAGAGGAAGGACTTGTTGGCCGAGCCGCCGCCCTTGGCCATGAAGAGGAACTTGTACGCGCCGCCGTCGGTCGCGTACAGCTCGATCTGCGCGGGCAGGTTCGAGCCGGTGTTCTTCTCCTCCCACATGGTCACCGGGGCCATCTGCGAGTAGCGCAGGTTCAGCTTGGTGTACGCGTCGTAGACGCCCTTCGACAGGGCCTCCTCGTCGCGGCCGGAGGTCAGCACGTTCTGGCCGCGCTTGCCCATCACGATCGCGGTGCCGGTGTCCTGGCACATGGGGAGCACGCCGGCGGCGGCGATGTTCGCGTTCTTGAGCAGGTCGAGCGCGACGAACTTGTCGTTCGAGGACGCCTCGGGGTCGTCGACGATCTTCCGCAGCTGCGCCAGGTGGGCCGGGCGCAGGTAGTGCTGGATGTCGTGGATGGCCTCGGCGGCCAGCTTGCGCAGCGCCTCCGGCTCGACCTTGAGGAACGTACGGCCGTCGGCCTCGAAGGTGGAGACGCCCTCGGCGGTCACCAGGCGGTAGGGCGTGGTGTCCTCTCCCAGGGGGAGCAGATCGGAGTACGCAAACTCTGGCATGACGGCAGCCATTCCTCACTCGGCAGACAGCAGCGCGCCGCCTCCGTTGGCGGGCGCGCCCTCCAGCGTAGAACGCGGGCGCGGCACCGATCCTGTGAGGTAAGGCTCACCAGCGGCCGGGACCGCGCCGATGTGGAGTGTTCCGTCGGCGGGCCGCCGGGGGCGTTCCCCGGACGCCGGGTTCCGTCCGTGGGTCGCCGGGGGCGTTCCCCTGGCCGCCGGGGTGGTTCGTCCCCTAGGGGAGAGATGGGGGTTCGGGGCCCTGGTCGCGATCTATCGCGTGTGCCAGGGTGGACGGGTGGACCTCGAAAAGCAGCCCGACCCCGCCCAGCGGCCCGCTCCCACCCCGCCCGAGGCACCGGCCGCGCCGGTCCCGCCCGTCGCGCCCGCGCCGCCCGTCGCACCCGCGCCCCCGGCCGCTCCCGCCGCTCCCGCCTACGCGGATCCCCAGGGTGCGCTGCGGGCCTCGGACGCCGACCGGGACCGGGTCGCGGACATCCTCGCCGAGGCGCTGGCGCAGGGGCGGCTGGACGCGGAGGAGCACGCGGAGCGGGTCGAGGCGGTCTACCGGGCGAAGACCGTGGGCGAGCTGGAGCCGATCGTGCGGGACCTGCCCGCCGCGGACCCGGGCCCGTCCGCCGCGCGGCCGGAGCCGGCCCCGGCGGCGTACGGTCCGGAGGACGTCGAGGGGCACGCGGACCAGCTGCTCGCGGTCTTCTCCAGCACCACCCGCAAGGGCCGCTGGCGGGTCGCCCGCCGCACCAACGCCTTCGCGATCTTCGGGAACATCGAGATCGACCTGACCGAGGCGATCTTCGCCCAGCCGCTCACCACCATCAACGCCACCTCGATCTTCGGGAACGTGGAGATCCGCGTCCCGGAGAACATCAGCCTGCGCGGCACCGGCACCGGCGTCCTCGGGAACTTCGAGGTCACGACCCTGGAGGGGGTGGACCCGCAGGCGCCGCTGGTGGTGGTCAACGGCTACGCGGTCTGCGGGAACGTGGAGGCGAGACCCAAGCGCGGCAAGTGGGTCGTCGACCTCCAGAGCAAGATCCGCAAGCACCTGGGGCACTGACCTCCGGGCGGGTTTCGGCCAGGACGTGACCGGAATGCGTCGCCGGGGGTCCGGACTCCGGATGGGAGCCGTACGCAGTGCATAGGCGCGCGCACAGCGGGTAGGGCTCGTGCATCGCTGCTCGCTCGCGAAGCCGTCGTCAGGAGTAGACCGTGCTGCAACTGCCGCATCAGCCCCTCCAGGTAGCCGCCGTGCCGCCTCAGCGCGCCCCCGCGCGGGAGGACGAGGAGGGTCCCTGGCACGCGGAGGCGGTGTGCCGCCGGGACGAGGCCGGCCTCTTCTTCGCCCCCTCCAAGGAGCCGACCGCCGCGCGGCTCGCCCGCGAGGAGGCGGCCAAGCGCGTCTGCGCCCGCTGCCCCGTGATGGTCGACTGCCGGGAGCACGCGCTGCTCCAGCCGGAGCCGTACGGCGTGTGGGGCGGGCTCACCGCCGCCGAGCGCCGGGTGGTGCTGGCCCGCCGCCGGCGCCGCGAGGTGGAGCTGCGCAAGGCGGCCGCGGCGGACCGGATCGCCCAGGCCGGCTGAGCCGGCTCCGTGGCGACGGACCCGTACGGGAAGGGGCGCCCCCACCGCACATGGGGGCGCCCCTCTTCGCTGCCGTCGTCGGGCCGGGTCAGTTCGCCCGGTCGAAGTCGATCTTGCTGTACGCGCGCAGCTTCGCGAGCCGGTGCGTGGAGTCGATCTGGCGGATCGTGCCGGACTTCGAGCGCATGACCAGCGACTGGGTGGTCGCGGTCTCGGAGCGGTAGCGCACCCCGCGCAGCAGCTCGCCGTCGGTGATGCCGGTGGCGACGAAGAAGACGTTGTCGCCGCTGACCAGGTCGGTCGTGGTGAGGACCCGGTCCAGGTCGTGGCCCGCGTCGAGGGCCTTCTGGCGCTCGGCGTCGTCCTTCGGCCACAGCTTGCCCTGGATGACACCGCCCAGGCACTTGATGGCGCAGGCCGAGATGATGCCCTCGGGGGTGCCGCCGATGCCCATGAGCAGGTCGACGCCGGTGCCCTCGCGGGCGGCCATGATGGAGCCGGCCACGTCGCCGTCGGAGATGAACTTGATCCGGGCGCCGGTCTCGCGGATCTCCTTGACCATGCCCTCGTGGCGGGGGCGGTCCAGGATGACCACGGTGACGTCCTCGGCCTGCATGCCCTTGGCCTTGGCGACCCGGCGGATGTTGACCGAGACGGGCGCGTTGATGTCGACGAAGTCGGCGGCCTCGGGGCCGGTGACCAGCTTGTCCATGTAGAAGACCGCGGACGGGTCGAACATGGAGCCGCGGTCGGCGGCGGCGAGCACGGCGATGGCGTTCGGCATGCCCTTGGCGTTCAGGGTGGTGCCGTCGATCGGGTCCACGGCGATGTCGACCTCGGCGCCGGTGCCGTCGCCGACCCGCTCGCCGTTGAAGAGCATCGGCGCCTCGTCCTTCTCGCCTTCGCCGATGACGACGACGCCGTTCATCGAGACGGTCGAGATGAGGGTCCGCATGGCGTTGACCGCCGCGCCGTCCGCGCCGATCTTGTCGCCGCGGCCGACCCAGCGGCCGGCGGCCATGGCGGCGGCCTCGGTCACCCGGACCAGTTCGAGGGCGAGGTTGCGGTCGGGGGCTTCGGGAGAGACCTCAAGCTCGGGAGGGAGGTGGTGCTCGGTCATCGGAGCGCACCTTTCTGTACGACGACGGCCGGAAAAAAGGAGGGTGCTGCGACTCTATCGCCAGGTCGACAAATTGAGCAGAGGGGCCCACGTATGAGCGCCGGACCGTGATGCGACCATATGGGACGTGGCAGCTAAGCGAGGCAGGCAGACGGTACGCGGGATGTTCCAGTCCCTCGGGGTGATCATGGTCGCCGCGGGGGTCATGTATCTCTTCATCCCGCACGACGAGGACGCGGAACCGGTGAAGGCCAAGGACTACCGGGTCGAGCTGGTCACGGCGCAGCGCGCGGCGCCCTATCCGGTGCTGGCCCCCCAGGGGCTCGGCGACGGCTGGAAGGCGACGGTCGTCTCGTACAAGCGCGAGCAGGGCGACGCCTGGCAGCTCGGCTTCCTCTCGCCGGACACCCAGTACGTCTCGGTGAACCAGTCGACCGCGGAGCCGAAGAAGTTCGTGCCGAAGGTCACGCACGCGGCGAAGAACACCGGGAAGACGCAGACGGTGGCCGGTCAGGTGTGGCAGCGCTGGGAGGGCCCCAAGTACGACGCGCTGGTGCGGACCGACGGCGGGGCGACCACGGTCGTGACCGGCACGGCGTCCTTCGACACCCTCGCGGAGATGGCGGGCGCGCTCCGCTCCCAGAAGGTCTGACGCGCGCGGAACGCAGAGAACCCCCCGGTGCACGGCACCGGGGGGTTCTCTGCGTGTGGGGGTCGGCTCAGACGGTCGTGACGACGTCGTCGTAGGCCAGGCGCGGGGAGCGCGGGAACCAGGCGTCCTCGCCCGGCTTGCCGATGTTGATCACCATCAGCGGGGTGTGGTCGTCGTCCAGGAACTCCTTCTGGACGCCGGCGAAGTCCAGGCCGGTCATCGGGCCGGCGGCGAGGCCGGCGGCGCGGATGCCCACGATGAAGTACGCGGCCTGGAGGGCGGCGTTCAGCAGCGCGGAGCCCTCGCGGACCGGGCGCTCGGCGAAGAACATGTCCTTGGCCTGCGGGAAGTGCGGGAGCAGGGCCGGGAGCTCCTCGTGGAACTCGTTGTCGGCGGAGAGGATCGCGACCAGCGGGGCGGCGGCGGTCTTCGCGGCGTTGCCCTCGGCCATGTGCTTGACCAGGCGCTCGCGGGCCTCGGGGGAGCGGACCAGCGTGATGCGCAGCGGGGTCTGGTTGAAGGCGGTGGGGCCGTACTTCACCAGGTCGTAGATCGCCTGGACCTGCTCGTCGGTCACCGGCTCGTCGGTGAAGGTGTTGGCGGTACGGGCCTCGCGGAAGAGGAGGTCCTGGGCGGCGGGGTCGAGAACGAGGGACATGCTGCGTACCTTCCGGACTGCAAGGGGACCGCCCGGCGGGGAATCCCGGGCGACGTCTCGACAGTACGCCCAGGATTGGTGAAAATTCAACTATCCGATCCGGATAGTGATCCGCTTCACTCGTGCCAGTCTAACCGGACCCCACCCCTCCCCTCCCGGGCGGCTCAGTCCCCGGACTCCTCCTCCGCGCGCTCCGCCGCCAGCGAGGCGTCGAGGCGGGCGCGGGCGCCCTCCAGCCAGTGCCGGCAGACCTTCGCCAGCTCCTCGCCGCGCTCCCAGAGCGCCAGCGACTCCTCCAGCGTCGTCCCGCCCGCCTCCAGGCGCCGCACCACCTCGATCAGCTCGTCCCTGGCCTCCTCGTAACCGAGCGCCGCCGCCGTCTCCGTACCGCTTGCCATCTCTTCTCCGTCTCCGTGACTCTCGTCGACTCTCGTGATCCCGCGCCCGCTACAAGCTAGGTGCGCCGCACCGTGAACTCGCCGTCCGCCACCCGGGCCCGCAGCTCCTCGCCCTCCGCGACCTCCTCCGCCGCGCGGACCACCGCCCCGTCCGCCCGCTGGAGCACCGCGTAGCCGCGCTCCAGCGTCGCCGCCGGGGAGAGCGCCCGGACCCGCGCGCGGGTGTGCGCCAGCTCCGAGTCCGCCCGGTCCAGCAGATGCCCCAGGACCCGCCGGCTGCGCGCGAGCAGGGCGTCCAGCTCGTCCTCCCGGACCTCCACCATCCGCTGCGGGTGCTCCATCACCGGCCGGGCCAGCGCGTGCGCGAGCCCCCGCTCCTCGCGGTCCAGCAGCCCCCGGACCGTCCGCAGCGCCCGGTCCCGCAGCCCCCGCACCCGCTCCAGCTCCTCGCCCACGTCCGGGACGACCTTCTTGGCCGCGTCGGTCGGCGTGGAGGCCCGCAGGTCCGCCACCAGGTCCAGCAGCGGCGAGTCCGGCTCGTGGCCGATCGCGGACACCACCGGCGTCCGGCACGCGGCCACCGCGCGGATCAGCTGCTCGTCCGAGAAGGGCAGCAGGTCCTCGACGCTGCCGCCGCCCCGGGCGACCACGATCACGTCCACGTCCTCGTGCGCGTCGAGCTCCCGGACCGCCGCGATCACCTGCGGCACCGCCTTCACGCCCTGCACCGGCACGTTCCGCACCTCGAAGCGGACGGCGGGCCATCGGCGCCGCGCGTTCTCCAGCACGTCCCGCTCGGCCGCCGACGCCCGGCCGCAGACCAGGCCGATCAGCCCGGGCAGGAACGGCAGCGGCTTCTTCCGGTCGAGCGCGAACAGCCCCTCGGCCGCGAGCCCCCGCTTCAGCTGCTCCAGCCGGGCCAGCAGCTCGCCGATCCCGACCGGCTTGATCTCCACCGCCCGCAGCGACAGCTGCCCGCGCGGCGCGTACCACTCCGGCTTGGCGTGCACGACGACCCGGGCACCCTCCGAGACGACGTCGGCCACCGCGTCGAAGACCTGCCGGTAGCAGGTCACCCCGATGGAGATGTCGTACGAGGGATCCCGCAGCGTCAGGAAGACGACCCCGGCACCGGGGCGGCGCGAGAGCTGCGTGATCTGCCCCTCGACCCAGATCGCCCCCAGCCGGTCGATCCATCCCCCGATCATCCGGGAGACCTCACCTACGGGCAGCGGCGCTTCGGCGGACGTAGTCAGACCCATGCACCGAGCGTAACCGCGCCCTCCGACAACGTCATCGGCGCGCCCGCCCCGATCCTCCCGGACGGCTCAGCTCCCGGCCGGCCGCCGCCCCGCCCCCTGCACCGCCAGCACCACCAGGCCCACGCCCAGCCAGATCACGCCCACCAGCTGCGCCGCCGCCGACGCCTCCACGATCACCGCGACCAGGATCGCCGCGCCGACCACCGGCAGGACGACGTGTTTCAGCCAGTGCGGCTCCCCCTCCGCGCGGCGGACCGCGAACCAGCCCACCACGCTCGCGTGCAGCAGCACGAAGGCCGTCAGCGCACCGACGTCCACCACCGACACCAGGTGGTCCAGGCCGTCGTCGCGCCGGGCCGCCCACACCGCCGCGATCATCGTCACCGTCGCCGACACGAGCAGCGCCACCCGCGGCACGCCCGAGTCGGTCCGCGCCAGCGCGTGCGGCAGCCGCCCCTCGCGGCCCATCGCGAAGAGCAGCCGCCCGCCCGCCGCCTGCCCGGCCAGCGCCGCGAAGGCCGCGCCGATCGCCTTCGACACCGCGACCAGGTCGTGCAGCCAGCCGCCGACCGAGGCGTCCACCGCGTCGTAGAAGGCGGAGCCCTGCTTCGCCGGGTCGGCCGCCAGTTCCGCCGAGGAGACCGGTTCGAGCAGCGCCACCAGCCACGTCTGGGCGACGAAGAGCGCGCCGGCCAGGAGCAGGCAGAAGAGCAGCGCCCGCGCCACCTTCGCCGACCCCCCGGTGACCTCCTCCGCGAAGGCCGCGATCGCGTCGAAGCCCAGGTACGACAGGACCGCCACCGACACCGCGCCGATCACCGCCGCGAGCGAGAAGGTCCCGTCGCCGGCGAGCGGCGACCACCAGTCGCGCTGCGCCCCGTCCCGCGCCAGCACCACCACCGCCGACACCACGAAGACCAGCAGCACCACGATCTCCATCGCGAGCACCGCGAAGCCGACCCGGGCCGCCGCCCGCACCCCCCACAGGTTGAGCAGGGTGGTCACCACCACCGCGATCCCCGTCCACACCCACCGGTGCACCTCCGGCACCAGCGCCTCCATCGCGATCCCCGCGAAGAGATAGGCGACGGCCGGGATCAGCAGGTAGTCCAGCATCGCCATCCAGCCGGCGACGAAACCGAACCCCTCGCCCAGGCCCTTGCGCGCGTACGCGAAGACCGAGCCGGCCTGCGGGGCGACCCGGACCATCTGCGCGTAGCTGAAGGCCGTGAACGCCATGGCCACCGTCGCCACGACGTACACCAGTGCGACCGCGCCGTGCGACTTGGCGTCCAGCGTGCCGAAGACGCCGACCGGCGCCATCGGGGCGATGAACAGCAGTCCGTACACCACCAGGTCGCGGAAGCCGAGCGTCCGGCGGAGCCCCGTGTGGTCCGGCCCCGTCGTCGCCCCGTCCACCTGCGCGTTCTCAGCCATGGCGTCAGTTTCGGACACGGCCGCGCTCCAGACGGTCACCGACGCGGCCTTACGATGGGACGCATGACTGCAACGCCCGCGACCAACCGCCCGAAGCGTGTCCTGCTCGCCGCTCCCCGCGGCTACTGCGCGGGCGTGGACCGTGCCGTGATCGCCGTGGAGAAGGCCCTGGAGCAGTACGGGGCCCCCGTCTACGTCCGCCACGAGATCGTCCACAACAAGTACGTCGTCCAGACCCTGGAGCGGAAGGGCGCGATCTTCGTCGACCAGGCCACCGAGGTCCCGCCGGGCAACATCGTGATGTTCTCCGCGCACGGCGTCGCCCCGACCGTCCACGAGGAGGCCCGCCAGGGCCGGCTCGCGACGATCGACGCGACCTGCCCGCTGGTCACCAAGGTCCACAAGGAGGCCATCCGCTACGCCAAGGAGGACTTCGACATCCTCCTCATCGGCCACGAGGGCCACGAGGAGGTCATCGGCACCTCCGGCGAGGCCCCCGACCACATCCAGCTCGTCGACGGCCCCGAGGACGTCGCCAAGGTCGAGGTCCGTGACCCCTCCCGGGTCGTCTGGCTCTCCCAGACCACCCTCTCGGTCGACGAGACCATGGAGACGGTCGACGCCCTCAAGGACAAGTTCCCGCAGCTGGTCTCCCCGCCGTCGGACGACATCTGCTACGCCACGCAGAACCGTCAGACCGCGATCAAGGAGCTGGCCGGCCAGGCCGAGCTCGTCATCGTCGTCGGCTCCAAGAACTCCTCGAACTCGATCCGGATGGTCGAGGTCGCCAAGCAGGCCGGCGTCCCCGCCGCGTACCTGGTGGACTTCGCCAGCGAGATCGACGAGGCGTGGCTGGAGGGCGTGACCTCGGTCGGCCTCTCCTCCGGCGCCTCCGTCCCCGACGTGCTGGTCCAGGAGGTCCTGGAGTGGCTGTCGCAGCGCGGCTACGTCGACGTGGAGCTGGTCAAGACCGCCGACGAGACCCTCACCTTCTCGCTCCCGAAGGAGCTCCGCCGCGACCTGCGCGCCGAGGCGGCCGAGCTCGTCAAGGAGTAGGACCCGGCCCGGGCCCTTACCGTGAGTCCATGAACGTCTTCGGAGTGGACATCGGCGGCTCGGGCATCAAGGGCGCCCCCGTGGACCTGGCGCGCGGCGCTCTCGCCGAGGAGCGGCACAAGGTCCTCACCCCGCAGCCCGCGACGCCCCAGGACGTCGCGGGCCGCGTCGCGGAGGTCGTGGCGCACTTCGGCTGGGACGGCCCGATCGGCGTCACCTTCCCGGGCGTCGTCACCGGCAGCACGGTCCGTACCGCCGCCAACGTCGACGCGTCCTGGATCGGCACCGACGCCGGCGCCCTGATCCGGGAGGCCGTCGGCGGGCTCCCGGTCACCGTCCTCAACGACGCCGACGCGGCCGGCGTCGCCGAGATGACCTTCGGCGCCGGCCGCGGCCGCACCGGCACCGTCATCCTGCTGACCCTCGGCACCGGCATCGGCTCCGCCGTCTTCACCGAAGGCCGGCTCGTCCCCAACACGGAGCTCGGCCACCTGGAGCTCAAGGGCCATGACGCCGAGAAGCGCGCCTCCTCGAAGGCGCGCGAGGACGAGGAGCTCAGCTGGGAGCACTGGGCCGGCAAGCGGCTCCGCAAGTACCTGGCCCACGTCGAGATGCTCTTCTCCCCGGAGCTGTTCATCATCGGCGGGGGAGTGAGCCGCAAGGCGGACAGGTTCCTGCCCTACCTCGACGGCATCCGCGCCGAGATCGTCCCCGCGGAACTGCGCAACGACGCGGGGATCGTCGGCGCGGCGATGACCGCGGCCTCCCGCTAGGCCGCAGGACACGGCCCAGGCAGCGGTACGCCTACGGGGC
>NZ_JBHYKM010000137.1:0-18872 GCF_042741435.1 Streptomyces sp. NPDC058955
GGCTGGGTGCGGCCCTTGGGGAGCCGTTCCCGGGGCGGGGGGGTCACTGGGGCGGGAGGGGGGGGGGGGGGTGCGCCCCCCCGGCCGGGACGGACCGGGCGCCCGGCGCCGGGATCTGGGACGGGCGGTGTGGCGCCGGGGCCTGGTCCGGGCCGGCGCCAGGCACCGACCGGTCCATGGCCCCGGCCCGGTCGGGCCGCCTGCCGGGCTCGGGCGGCCCGGGTCCGAGCCGAGCCGGAGCCGGTTCGGCGAGGACCGGGCCACCTGGACCTGGGGTTGCGCGGACGGTTCCGTCGGGCGGAACTCGGTCGGGTCGGGTCTGCCCCGGACGAGCTGGGCCCACTGGACCTTGCCTGTACGGGCCGTGGTTCCGAACCGGTCCGGGACGGGCCGCTGGTACGGACTACGGTTCCGCTCCGGCCGGTGACGCACCGGATCGGTGTCGGTCCGTCCGTCCGGTCCGGGGCGACCGGAACGGTCCGTCCAGGTGTCCCGCCGAATCCGAGCCCACTGGAGAGAGGCCTGCCGAGCGGGGATCCGGCGGGGCCGGAGGCCGTCGGACCGGGTCTGCCGGACCAAGCCCGACAGGGCCCGGTCCCGCGGGACCGGATCCCGTCGGCCGAGGTCTCACCGGTCGAGGCTCACCTGGCCCCCGGCGGGAGGCCCGGCGGACGACCCCCGCCGCTCCGGCGGCGGCCGGTCGACACGCCCGTCGGCGCGCGGAGGCCCGCGGCGGCAGGTCCCGCCAAGGGCCCGGGTCAGCCCAGCGTGTTCGCGACGCCCTTCTTCGCGTTCTCCCACGCCTTCTCCGGGGCGAGGCCCTTGCGTTCGACCTCGCTCAGCGCGTTGGTGATCTGCTGGTTGATGTTCTGGTCGTGGATGCCGAGGACCTGGACCGGGGCCGCCTTGGCCGCGTCACCGAAGATCTTGCCGATCGGCGCGCCGGAGAAGTACGGGTCCGTGGTGTCCGCGACCTCGGCGATGGCGCCGGTCGAGGAGGGGAAGTTGCCCTGCTTGGCGAAGACCTTGGCCTGCTGCTCGGGGGCGGTGAGCCACTTGATCAGCTCGTACGCCTCCTTCTTGTGCTGCGCGGCTCGCGGCACCGCGAGGTACGAGCCGCCCCAGTTGCCCGCGCCGCCGGGCAGCGCGGCGATGTCCCACTTGCCCTTGCCGGTGTCGCCGGCCTGCCCCTTGATGTAGCCGAGCATCCAGGCGGGGCAGGGGATGGTGGCGAAGGAGCCGGCGGCGAACGCCTGGTTCCACTGCGGGGACCACTGGTCCAGCTTGGCGCTGAGGCCGGCGCCGCTCGCCTCGACGGAGGTCTCCCAGGCGGTCTTCAGGGCCGGGTTGGTCTCCCAGATCAGCGCGCCGGAGGCGTCGTAGTAGCGCTCCTTCTCCTGCCCGATCATGATCGAGAAGAGGCTGCCGACGCTGTCGAGCCAGGCGCTCTTGGCGGGAGCCTTGGCCTTGTACTGCTTGCCGAGCTCCAGGTAGCCGTCCCAGGTGGACCAGCGCTTGGCCAGTTCGGCGCGGTCGGTGGGGAGTCCGGCCTGCTTGAAGAGGTCGGTGCGGTAGCACATCGCCTCGGGGCCGACGTCGGTGCCGAGGCCGAGGACCTCGCCGCCCTTCCCGGTGGCGGCGGCCCACTTGGCGTCGGCGAACTGGCTCTTGAGCCCGTCGGCGCCGTACTTCCGCAGGTCCTCGAAGCGTTCGGCCTGCTGCTGGGTGACGGAGGCGATCCGGCCGACCTCGATGCCCTGGACGTCGGCGAGGCCGCCGCCGCCGGCGAGCCGGGTCTGGAGCGACTTCCAGTAGTCGGCCTCGTCCTCGGTGTCGGTCTGCTTGATGGTGACGCCGGGGTGGAGCTTCTCGTACTCGGCGTAGAGCCCGGCCTCCTTGTAGCCGAAGGAGCCGAAGAGGTCGACGGTGATCGTGACCTCGCCGCCCGGCTTGTCGGAGGCGGTGCCGGAGGAGCCGGATCCGCAGGCGGCGAGCAGGGAACCGGCGAGCGCGACCGCTCCGATGCGGAGGGCGGCCTGGGTGGCGGCTCGGGTGATGGGCATGGACGGGCTCCCTTGGCGTCGGGACGGGTCGGGGGAGAGGCGAGGGACGGCTCCGGGTCCTCCCGGAGACCGGAGGGACGCTTGAGAGCGCTCTCAAGAACGGTCTGGAGCGTGCCCCGACTCTCCCGTTCCCGTCAAGACTCGAAGGCGTAACGGCTCCGAATCGAGCGGTCCCTACGGAGTCGTCGCCTCAACTCGGCTTCGTGTCCCTTCTCTTGACGCTCAGGTTTCGGGAGTTTTACGTTGCGCACTGCTGAGAGCGCTCTCAGGAGCCGTCGAGCCGACGGACGAAACCCGTGAACCCCCACGAACCCCCCTTCGAGCCAACGAGGTGCTGTACGTGTCAGCTCCCCGCTCCCGACCGGCCGCGTCGCTGGTCCTCGCCGCCGCCCTGGCCGCCGCCGGTCTCGTACCGGCCACGGCCGGCCCCGCCTCCGCCGCCACCGTCCCCGTGGGCGCGGGCGGGTACTCCGACACCCGCCCCGCCGGGACCTCCGGCCCCACCACCAACACCGGCACCCCCGTCACCCCCAAGGTGACCGCCGCCGCCAAGGACCGGCCCGTCCCCACCAACGACTGGTGGTCCTCGCTCGCCTTCCAGCGCTACGGCGACAACCCGTACTCCACCCCCATGTACGGGCACCCGCTCACCTACCAGGCCGTCGCGGGCGGCCTCCAGATCGGCTACCCCACCGCGCCCGCGATCGTCGGCGACGGGCGCCAGTACGAATTCCCCCACAAGGCCGACCTCACCCTCGGCCTCACCGGCCTCAACTCGCCCGACACCAAGGCCGACGACTGGTCGGACTGGACCGTCACCCCCCTCTGGTCCGACGGCGCCCGCACCCTGCGCACCACCATCGGCCACGGCATGCCCTTCGTGTACGCCAAGGGCACCGGCGGCGACGCCCGCATCACCACCGCGTCCACCCCCACCGTCTTCGCCGACCAGGGCAACGTCCTCGGCATCACCGTCGCCGGCCACCACTACGCGCTCTTCTCGCCCACCGGCACCGACTGGAACGTCTCCGGGACGACCGTGACCGCCGGCCTCGGCGGCAAGGACTACTTCTCCGTCGCCGTCCTGCCCTCCACCGACGCGCTGGCGACCTTCCGCAGGTACGCCTTCAGCTTCGTCACCGGCTCCCGCGTCACCTGGGCGTCCTCGGGCGGCAGGATGAACGCCACGTACGCCCTCACCACCGAGGCGAAGGAGGGCACCGAGACCGGCACCCTCCAGGCCCTCTACCGCCACCAGTGGCTCCGCACCACCGACCCCCTCACCCCGTACACCTACGTCTCCCCGCGCGGCACCATGAAGGTCCGCGAGAGCAGGACCTTCACCACCAGCCGCGCGCAGGCCGCCGTCCTGCCCGGGCTGCCCGCCTCCGGCGCCGTCGACCAGGCCCGGCTGCGCGGCTACCTCGACGAGGTGGTGAACGCCGCCGACCCGTTCTCCGGCGCCACCGACACCTACTGGACCGGCAAGGCGCTCGGCAGAATCGCCCAACTGGTGCCGCTCGCCGAGCAGCTCGGCGACACCGCCCTGCGCGACCGGCTCGTCGGCCTGCTCAAGGGCCGGCTCCAGGACTGGTTCACCGCCGGCGGCGCCAACGAGTTCTCGTACGACCGCACCTGGAAGACCCTGACCGGCTACCCGGCCTCCTACGGCAGCGACACCGAGCTCAACGACCACCACTTCCACTACGGCTACTACGTGTACGCCGCCGCGATCGTCGCCCAGTACGACCAGGCGTGGGCCGCCGACTCCGCCTGGGGCGGCATGGTGAAGACCCTGGTCCGAGACGTCGCCAACCCCAGCCGCACCGACACCGCCTTCCCGTTCCTGCGCGGCTTCGACGTCTACGCCGGCCACAGCTGGGCCTCCGGCCACTCCGGCTTCGCCGCCGGCAACAACCAGGAGTCCTCCTCCGAGTCCACCAACCTGAGCGCCGCGCTCGTCCTGTGGGGCTCCGCCACCGGCGACAGCGCCCTGCGCGACCTCGGCGGCTACCTCCTCGCCACCGAGTCCGACGCCATCGGCCAGTACTGGTTCGACGCCGACCAGCAGGTCTTCCCCGGCTCCTTCGGCCACGACACCGTCGGCATGGTCTGGGGCAGCGGCGGCGCCTACTCCACCTGGTGGACGGCGAACCCGGAGGAGATCCACGGCATCAACACCCTCCCGGTGACCTCCGGAAACGCGCTCCACATGGGCGGCTACCCGGGCGCGATCCGGCGCAACCTGGCCGAGATGGAGCGCGAGAACGGCGGCCCCGCCGTCGAATGGCGCGACATCCTCTGGGAGTTCGAGTCGCTCGCCGAACCCGCCCGCGCCAAGGGCCGCTTCGACGCCGTCGGCGGGAACTACACCCCCGAGGCCGGCGAGTCCCGCGCCCACACCTACCACTGGCTGACCACCCTGGACGCGCTCGGCGCCCCCGACGCCACCGTCACCGGCTCGATCCCCACCTCGGCGGTCTTCCTGAAGGGCACCGAGCGCACCTACGCCGCCCACAACCACGGCTCCACGCCGGTCACCGTCACCTTCTCCGACGGCAAGTCCCTCTCCGTACCGGCCCGTTCCACCGCTTCCGGCAAGGGCACCGGCAGCATCCCCTGCGGCCAGCCCGGCGGACCGGCCTGCCCCGAGCCGGGCACCGGCGACACCTTCCGGCTCAAGAGCGGCGGCCAGCTGACCACCGCGACCGACACCACCGCCGGCACCGACACGATCGCCTCCGCCGGCGGCACCAACCACGACGGCACCCCGTACCAGCCGCTCGTCTACGAGGCGCGGAACGTCACCGGCACCCTCACCCCCGGCGCCGCCACCGCCTTCCGCCTCGCGGTGGACGCGGGCACCACCGTCGGCCTCGGCCAGCAGGTCCGGGTCAGCTACGACCTGACCGGCGACGGCACCTTCGAACGCACCGAGACCTACCACTACTTCGCCACCGACCCGGTGGCCGGCTGGGAGCGCTACGACCAGACCCGCGGCCTGAAGTCCGCCACCGGCACCCTCGGCGACCTGCGCGGCGGCACCGTCCGCGTGGAGCTGTGGAGCGCCATCGGCAACGGCCCGTCCACGGTCAGGACGGGGACGGCGGACTCCGTCGTGGTCATCCCCTTCGACTGAGCGGGCGCTAAGCCGACGCCCGGCGCACCAGCGTCGTCGGCGTGATCAGCGGGTCCGGGGCGGGCGCCCCGGACCCGTGCTCGTTCAGCAGCCGCATGAGCAGCCGGACCATCAGCCGGCCCATGCCCTCGATGTCCTGCCGGACCGTCGTCAGCGGCGGCTCCGTGCGCTCGGCGATCGACGCCACGTCGTCGAAACCGACCACGGCCACGTCCTCCGGCACCCGCCGCCCCCGCTCCCGCAGCACCCGCAGGGCGCCCGAGGCCATCAGGTCGTTGGCGGCGAACACCCCGTCCACGTCCGGCCGCCGGCCGAGCAGCTCGGCCATCGCCCGGGCGCCGCTCTCCGCCGTGAAGTCGCCCTGGCACAGCAGGGCCGGGTCCGGCTCCCCGAGCGCGTCGCGCCAGCCGTCGGCGCGGTCCACCGCCGAGGTCTGGTCGCGCGGCCCGGCGAGGTGCGCCACCGCGCGGCAGCCCCGGTCGACGAGCAGCCGGACGGCCTCGCGGGCCCCGCCGCGGTTGTCGCAGTCCACGTACGGCATGTCGGGGCCGATCCCGTCGGTCGGCCGCCCGCCGAGCACCGTCGGGATCTTCGCCCGGCGCAGCACCGCCGCCAGCTCGTCCTCGTCGTGGAGGGAGAAGGCGAGGGCGCCGTCGACGTGCCCGCCGCCGAGATAGCGGGCGATCCGGTCGTAGTCGCCCGGGCTCTCCACCCAGAGCAGGACCAACTGCGAGTCGTGGGCGGTCAGTTCACGGCTGATGCCGCGCACCTGCTCCTGGAAGAAGGGGTCGGAGAAGATCCGGAACTCCGGTTCGGCGATGACCACGGCCACCGCGCCGTTGCGCCGGGTGACCAGGGTGCGGGCCGCCAGGTTCGGCACGTACCCGAGCTCGTCGACGGCCTGCCGGACCTTCTCGACCAGCGGGGCGCGCACCCCGGCGCCGCCGTTGACGACCCGGGAGGCCGTCGCCCGCGACACGCCCGCGAGGGCCGCGACGGCCTCCAGGGTCGGGCGCGCCCCCGTCGTCTGCTCGGCCACGTGGGGCCCCCTTCATCTGCTCGGTCCGGGAGCGGGCGGCTGCCCGGACGGACCGCGTGATGTTCCACGGCCAGGATATCCGCACGGGTGAGCGGCTTGAGAGCGCTCTCTGGACTCTTCCGGGTTCAGTCCGCCGCCGGGGCGAAGGAGACCATCCGGGGCTGGCGCCGGGCGTCGTCGCCGCTGACGGTCGGGGGCATCGCGAGGATCCGTCCGCGGACGTGGAGGACGGGGCCGGTGAGGGTGCTGTACTCCGCCTCGGCCGCCGCCGCGGGGTGTCTCATCAGCACCTTCTCCTTGCCCGCTCCTTCCCGGCCGAGGAGGAAGGTCCGGCCGGGCCTCCGGGAGGTGGCCGACTCGTACACGAGGGTGCCCGACGCGGACGGCGAGCCGACCGGCGTGAGGATCCTGCCGTCGTGGCTCTGGATGCCCCAGACCAGCTTCCCGGACGCGAGGCTGTAGGCGCCGACCCGGTCGGTGCCGCCGACGTGGACGAGCCCGTGGGCGACGAAGAGCCCCCGGCACGGCTGGAGGTCGGCGCCGATCCCGACGTACGGGCAGTGCTCGAAGCCCTTGGGGCGGGGGTCGATGGTGCGGCGGAGCTCGCCGCGCGGTCCGAGGGCGACGATCCGCCAGTCCTCGGTGAGGGCCTCGTTGTCGATCGACGTGTAGACCACCGGGTCGACGGAGACCATCCGTTCCACCCTCCGGCCGGCCGGGGTGCGGTGGCGCCAGAGCACGGCGCCGGTGCGCGGGTCGAGCGCGCGGAGCCGGCTGTAGCGCTTGCTCCGGTCGATGCCGAGCGCGCACGTGGCGCTGACGAGCAGCCGGGTGCCGCCGGCCACCTGGTCGGGGTGGCAGCGGCCGGGGTTCTCGGTCGGGATGCCGAAGAGCCGGGCGCCGTCGCTCACCCGGTACGCGGCGGCCCCCGTGCCCTCGGCCACGGCGAGGGTGTCCCCGCTGATCGCGGTGTGGACGACGAGGGCGGGCGTGTCCCGCGCGGGGTCCCGCAGCAGCTCCTTGCGCCAGCCGGCCTTCCCGGTCCGCAGGTCGATCTGCTGGAACCGGTCGCAGCTCGCGCCCCGTTGGGCGCCGCTGCTGGCGAGGACGACGACGATCCGGCCGTCCGGCGTCGGGTTGGCCGGCACCTCGCAGACCGGGGTGGGCAGGGTCAGGTTCCAGACCTCGGCGCCGTCGGAGAGCCGGTAGGCGGTGACCTCGCGGTGGAGGGCCTGGACGACGGTGTCGCCGACGATCCAGGGGCCGTCCACCCGGATGGTGCGCCTGGGCAGGTCGGTGGTGTCGGAGGCGATCCACGCGGTGGCCTCGCCGGGGCGGCGGGAGGCGGCGAGCTCCCGGGCGCCGGGGACGGTGATCGGCGCGGGGGCGCGGAGGCCGGGCTTCGCGCCGGGCGCCGGGGAGGGGGTGCCGGAGGGCGTCGCGGGGGGTGTCGCGGGGGTCTCCCGCGCGGCCGTCGGTCGTGCGCGGTCGGTCACGTGGTCGTACCAGCCGGCTCCGGTCACCGCCGCGACCAGCAGCGCCAGGCAGACGGCGAGCGCGGTCAGCCCCCGGTCGCGCCGGGAGCGGGGCCCCGGTACGGGTGCCTGCCCCGGCGGACCCCAGGGCGGCGGCGTGTACGGCATCGGGAGTCCCCCTGTGGGTCACCAGTGGTGCAGAGCACATTTCTAGAATGAGGTTCTGTTTTGCCCGTAGCATAGCGACGCAGACCGACGACACCGACGCGGGACCGGGGGAGACCATGGTGCGGACAGGCGCCGAACAGGGCGACCGCGAAAGGCTGATGAGGGAGGCGGCGGCGCGGGAGGGGCTCGGTGCCCATCGCGGCGGCCACGCGTCCTCGGCCCCCGCGCGGAACCGGGGCGCGCTCGGGGTGGCGGTCCTCGCGGCCGTCCTCGCCGCGGCCGTCGTCGCGTCCCTCGCCGGCGGCTACCGGGCCCTCGCGCTCGTCCCGGGACTCTCCCTGGTCCTCTGTGTGATCTCGCTCCTCGGCCACCTGTTCTTCGGCGCCCGCACCGGCGACGCGCGCCTGGAGCAGTACGAGGGCGGACTCGTCCTCCACCTCAAGGGCCGGATCCGGGTGGTCCGTTACGCCGACACCACGGTGCTCGACAACACGGTCCGCCGCACCCAGTACGGCCGGCCCCTCTCGGTCACGTACTCCTTCGGCCTCACCGACACCGAAGGCCGCAACGTGGTCGTCGGCAGCGTCTTCACCGGCGGCGACGTCTGGGGCCCGCTGCTGCGCCACGACGCCGCCCGCGCCCAGCTCCCCGGCGCGCTCGCCCGCCTCGACGCCGGCGAACGGATCTCCTTCGGCATCATCTGGCTCAACGCCGCCGAACTCGGCTCCGGCCGCATCTCCGCCCCCTGGCACCTGGTCAGCGGGGTCCAGGTGGAGGGCGGCACGATCACCGTCCGGGCCGAGGGCCGCCGGGGCCCGCTGGTCGTCGCCCCGACCCGCTACACCCCCAACGTCTCCCTGCTCCTCGCCCTGATGGAGACCCTCCGCGCCGCGGGCCCGGGGCCCCGGCTGCGCTGACGGGGTTTCAGGGCGCCCTCAGGTCGCGGCCCCGGACGCGTGAACTTCCTTGCTTCACCGCTTACTTCACGCCTTGACGTAAGCAGGTCCAGACCTCTAGCTTCTCGGTGCGCGCAGCCCTGTTCTCCCCCACCCGGACCGGCCCCGCGGCCGGCCCGGCGAACCCCGAGGAGCGTGTCCTTCCCATGCGCAGAAGCCGACTCTCCGGCCGGGCCCTGGCCCTGACGGCCCTCACCGCCGTCCTGTCCGCCCTCTTCACCGTGACGCCCGCCGAGGCCGCCGAGGGGTCCATCACCGGGCTCGCCGGCAAGTGTGTGGACGTCGCGGCGGCGAGCAGCGCCAACGGCACCGCCGTCCAGCTGTACTCGTGCAACGGGACCAACGCCCAGCGCTGGTCCAACCCGGGCGACGGCACCCTGCGCGCCCTCGGCAAGTGCCTGGACGTCGTCGACCGCGGCACCGGCGACGGCGCCGCCGTCCAGCTGTGGGACTGCAGCGGCGGCGCCAACCAGCAGTGGGTGGTCACCGCCGCCCGCGACGTCGTCAATCCGGCCGCGAACAAGTGCCTGGACGTCCGGGACAACAACAGCGCCGACGGCACCCGGCTGCAGATCTGGAGCTGTACGGGCGGGGCGAACCAGAAGTGGAACGCGCCCGCGAGCGGCGGCACCCCCGCTCCGTCCGGATTCGTGGTCAGCGAGGCCCAGTTCAACCAGATGTTCCCGAACCGGAACCCCTTCTACACGTACGCCGGTCTGGTCGCCGCCACCAAGAAGTACCCGGCCTTCGCCGGCACCGGCAGCGACACGGTGAAGAAGCAGGAGGCCGCGGCCTTCCTCGCCAACGTCTCCCACGAGACGGGCGGGCTGGTCCACATCGTCGAGCAGAACACCGCCAACTACCCGCACTACTGCGACTGGAACCAGCCGTACGGCTGCCCGGCGGGGCAGGCCGCGTACTACGGCCGGGGCCCGATCCAGCTCTCCTGGAACTTCAACTACAAGGCCGCGGGCGACGCCCTCGGCATCGACCTCCTGAACAACCCCTGGCGGGTCGAGCGCGAGCCGGACGTCGCGATGATGACCGGCCTCTGGTACTGGAACACCCAGAACGGCCCCGGCACCATGACCCCGCACAACGCCATGGTCAACGGCGCCGGCTTCGGCCAGACGATCCGCTCCATCAACGGCTCCCTGGAGTGCGACGGCCGCAACCCCGCCCAGGTCCAGAGCCGGGTGGACGCCTACCTCCGGTTCACCTCGATCCTCGGGGTGGCGCCGGGCGGCAACCTGTACTGCTGACCGTCCGGAGGGGGCGGGCGCCGGGCGTCCGCCCCCCCCCTCGCCGGGCGCCGGTCAGGCCGCGGCGTCCAGGACCGCGCGGAAGCGGGCCCGGCCGGAGAGCATGTGCGCGTACGCCTTCGGGGCCTCGGACAGCGGGAAGACCTCGATGCTCGGGCGGATGCCCTGGGTGGCGCTGAAGGCGAGGTTGTCCTCGTTCTCGACCGGCGTGCCGGTGAGGTGCCCCTGGACGGTGCGGGTCCCGAAGATCAGGTCCGCGGTGTTCACCTCGATCGGGTCGGGCGCGGCGCCGAGCACCATCAGTCGGCCGCGCGGCGCGAGCCCCGCCACCAGCGGGCTCATCGAGGCCCCGCTGGCCGCCGTCGCCAGGACGGCGGCCGCGCCGCCGAGCGCCTGGAGGGCCTCGGCCACGTCCTGCTCGGCGCTGTCGACGTAGTGGTGCGCCCCCAGCTCGCGGGCGAGGGCCTCCTTCTCCCGGCCGCGGGCGACGGCCACCACGCGGTGGCCGAGGCTGCGCGCGTACTGGAGGGCGAGGTGCCCGAGGCCGCCGATGCCCTGCACCGCGACGAGCGAGCCCGGGCGGGCCCCGATCCGCTGGAGGGCGGTGAACGTGGTCAGTCCGGCGCACAGGAGCGGGGCCGCCTCGGCGGGGGAGAGGGTGTCGGGGACCCGGACGAGGCCGCTGGCCCGGGCGTACGCCACCTCCGCGTAGCCGCCGTCGACCGTCGTGCCGGTCTGCTCCTGGTCCCGGCAGTTCACGAAGTCGCCGCGCCGGCACGGGTCGCACTCCCCGCAGTGCCCGGCCAGGAAGCCGACGCCGACGCGGTCGCCGGTCCGCCAGGCGCGGACCCCCGCGCCGACCGCGTCGATCACGCCGACGATCTCGTGCCCGGGGACGACCGGCCGCGTCGGGTCGGCGCGCAGGCCCTCCGCCGCGAGGACGTCGGTGTGGCAGACGCCGCAGTACTCGACCCGCACCCTGACCTGGTTCGGCGCGGGGTCGACCAGCGCGCGGTCGACGAGGCGGAAGGCGTGGGACCCGGTGACTTCGACGGCCCGGTAGGTGTCCATGGGGTGCTCCTCGGTTCGATGGTTCGGATTTCAATATGACCGACCATCTTAAAATTGGCAATCGCCGGTTGACGCTCAAGACGACCGTTCATATTCTTGGAGTGACGAGATCACGAGGAGGGTGCATGGCCAGGCCCGGCGTTCGCGAGCAGCTGGTGGAAGCCGCCGCGGAGTGCTTCCACCACCGCGGGTTCAACGGCACCGGGATCCAGGACATCGCGCGCACCGCCGGCGTCCCCAAGGGCTCGGTCTACAACCACTTCGCGAGCAAGGAGGACCTCGCCGCCGAGGTGCTGGACCGCTACGCCGCCTCCCGCGACCTCGCGATGCTGGACGACACGACGCTCGCCCCGCTGCCGCGCCTGCGCGCCCACTTCGACCACCTCGCCGCCGACCTGGCACGCTTCTCCTTCGAGCGCGGCTGCCTCTTCGGGAACTTCGGGGCCGAGCTCGCGAACCAGAGCGACATGCTCCGCGACCGCATCGACACCGGCCTCGCCACCTGGACCGCGGCCGTCGTCCGGGTCCTCGAAGAGGCCCGCGCGGCCGGGGACCTGACCACACCGCTCGACCCCGAGCGGCTCGGGCCGTTCCTCGTCGAGGCCTGGGAGGGCGCGGTGCTCCGGGCGAAGATCACCCGCAGCCGGGCCCCGCTCGACGGCTTCCTCGCCGTCCTCGACACGCTCGCCCGCTGACCCGGCGGCACCCCGACGGTCGGCCGTTCACCCGTGGCGGTGGTAGCGGCCCGTAGCGGCTCCCGCCGCCACCCCCGTACGGCAGCGTGACCGCCATGAACGTCCGCCGCACCGCGCTCCCGCTGCTCACCGCCCTCCTGCTCGGCGGGTGCGTCGCCCTCCCGAAGCCGTCCGCCCCGCCCGCCCCGGGCCCCCCGGCGACCAGCCCGCCCGCGCTCGCCCCCGCCGCCCAGCGCCCCCCGTCGGCGCTCCCGGCCCGCCCCGAGCGGCCGGTCGAGCCCGAGCCCCGGGAGGAACTGGCCGAGGCGGAGGGGGAGCCCCGGGGTGGGGGGCCGGTTCCGGTACGCGAATCCGGGGGCGGGTCCGGGGCCGGTGCCGGTGCCGGGGCCGGGGCCGGGTCGGGCGGCGAGGACGCGCGCGTACGACCTCGGTCGCGCGACACGGGCGGCCGGGCGCCCGCGCGGTACGGCAGCGGATCCGACGCCGCTCCCGCCCCGGCGCCCCGGACGACGCCACCCCGCCCCGCCGCGACGAAGCAACGCCCGCCCCGGACCCGTACCGTGCCCCCTCGCCGCGTCCCCGCCCCCGCGCCCCGGCCGGCGGGCGCGCAGGTCCCCGAGATGCGGAATCTCTGCCGCGAGGCGCAGCGCATCGACGCTCCCATGGGCGCGGCGGACCTGTGCCGGAGCATGTACGGCCGCTGACGGACCGTCGAAGTGGCCCAGTGTCACGGCCCGTCAATGGACCAAGAAAAGCGGGCCACTTCACCGTACCGTCGTGTCCATGGCGAACATCTCCCCGGCGCATCCCACGGTCGCGACCCCCGCCCCCACCTCCGCCCCCGCGCGGCCGTCCGCACCCCTCACCCTGCTCCTCGCCCAGCTGAGCAACTCCGTCGGCGACGGCGCCTTCTACGTGACCTCGGCGCTCTACTTCACCGGTGTCGTCGGACTCTCCGCCGCCCAGGTCGGGGCCGGTCTCGCCGTCGCCTGAGCGGTGGGCTCGCCCGCCGGGGTGCCGCTCGGGGCGCTCGCCGACCGGCGCGGCGCGCGCGGCGTCTCCGTCCTGCTCGCGCTGGTGACGGCGGCGGCTGTCGCCTCCTTCCTCCTCATCGCCTCCTTCCCGGCCTTCCTCGCCGCCGCCACCCTGTACGCCTGCGCCCAGAGCGGTCTCGCCGCCGCCCGCCAGGCCCTGCTCGCCGGACTCGTCGCCCCGGCCGACCGGACCGCCGTCCTCGCCCGGCTCCAGGCCGTCCTCAACGGCGGCCTCGCCGTCGGCGCGGCCCTCGGCGGCATCGCCCTGCACGCCGGCACGCGCGGCGCCTACCTCGCCGTCTTCGCCCTCGACGCGGCCGGCTTCCTGCTCTGCGCCCTGCTGCTCGGCCGGCTCCCCGCCCCCGCGGCGCCCCCGGCCCCCGCGACCGCCGCGCGGGGCGCCTCCGGGACGGCCGTGCTGCGCGACCGGCCGTACGTGGTCCTCACGCTCCTCAACGCGCTGCTGCTGCTGCGGATGCCGGTCCTCAGCCTGGCCCTGCCGCTGTGGATCGTGCAGCGGACGGCGGCGCCCGGCTGGACAGTCTCCGCGCTCTTCGTCCTCAACACCGCGGCCGTCACGCTCTTCCAGGTCCGCGCCGCCCGCTCGGTCACCGACCTCGGCACCGCCGCGACGGCCGTCCGGGGCGCGGGCGCCGTCCTGTTCGCCGGCTGCGCCGTCTTCGCGACGACCGCGCTCCCCGGGCTGGGAACCGGTGCGGCCGTCGCGGTCCTGGTGCTCGGCGCCGTCCTCCTCGTCGTGGGCGAGATGCGGCACGCGGCCGGCTCCTGGCAGCTGGGCCTCGGGCTTGCGCCCGCCGACCGGATCGGCCAGTACCAGGGCTTCTACGGCGCCGGCGTCCCCGTGGCCCGGTCGCTCGGCCCGGTCGTCGTCACGACCCTCCTGATCGGCGTCGGGCCCGTCGGCTGGCTGCTGCTCGGCGGCGTCTTCGTCCTGGCCGCCACGGCGACCGGCCCGGTCACCCGCTGGGCGGCCCGGACCCGGGACAGGGCCTAGCCGGGGCCGCGCCCGGTCAGCCCACCCCGCCCCGGTCCCGCGTGAGCAGCGCGAATCCCGGCCGGTCCACGGAGACCTCCGCCGCCGCCAGGACCACGACGCCGGTGCCGGAGGCGCGGTCCAGGCCGAGCCAGGAGCGGAAGCCGCCGGTCCCGCCGTTGTGCATCGTCACCGTCAGATCCCGGACCCGCAGGGTGATCCAGGCCGCGCCGATCCGGGTCCCCGCGCCGAACCGCGCGACCGGATCGAGCGCGGCCGTCCCCGGTGCCGTGCCGTCGAGGAGCGCGGCGGTGAGGCGCGCCATGCTGCCGATGTCGGCCCGGATCCCGCCGGCCGGCCCCAGCGCCTCGCCCGTCCAGGGCTCGCGCGGCCTGCCCCGCCGGGTCGTCCCCGCCAGGGCGCCGGGCCGCAGCCCGGACGGATCCGAGGGCAGGTAGAAGCAGTCCAGCCCGAGCGGTCGGCCGACCCGGTCGGCGATCAGCTCCGCGTACGACGTCCCGGCCGCGGCCGCCAGCGCGTGCCCGAGCAGTTCGAAGCCGAGGTTGGAGTAGCGCGGCCGGGGCGGGCCGAGCCGCACCGAGCGGGCCTGGCCGATCAGCCCGGCGACGTCCTCGCCGTACGGATTGGTGCCGTGCCGCCACAGCGCGACCGTCCGCCGCCACGGCCGCGCGGAGGCCGGCACCCTCGGCAGCCCCGACCGGTGCGTGGCCAGCGCCCCCAGCGTGACCGTGCCGGCCGGCACGTCCGCCAGCGGCAGCAGCGCGCCGAGCGCCGTCCCCGGCGTCACCTCGCCGCGCTCCAGCGCGTCCGCGTACAGCAGCCCCGTGACGCCCTTCGACACGGAGCCGATCTCGTAGTCGGCCCCGAGCCCCGCGCCCACGGAGGCCGTCACCGCGCCGCCGGGTCCGACCACGGCCCCCGCCACCGGAAACCGCCCGCCCGTCAGCGCCCGCAGGCGCCCCGCCAGCCACTCGTCACCGTGATCCCCGCCCATGGAGCCAGCCTAGGTCCTGCTCGGCGGCGCGCTGTGACCCATGTCACGGATTCCGCTTTCCCTCTTTCCGTTATCCCCGTCCGCGGCCGAGGCTCTCCCAGGCGCAGGAAACTCCAGGACGGGCGAGAGAAGGACGGACGGCGTGCACCAGACCACAGGCGCGGACGAGATGACGGAACGGATACGGGCGGCGCAGTACGGGGACCCCTGGGCGTGCGACCAGGTCCTCGGCGCCCATCGGCCGCTCGTCCACGCCCTGGTGTCCCGCGCCCTCGTCGCCCGCCCCTCCGTCGCCGCCGGGGCCGTCGTCCAGGACACCCTGCGCCGGGCCCACGCCACCCTGCACACCCTGCCGCACCCGGAGGCGTTCCGGCCCTGGCTCGTCGCCCTGGCCGTGGACACCACCCTCGGGCACGCGGCCGCCGGGCTCGACGAGGCCGGAGGCTGGCTGGACGTGCAGGACGGGGTGCTCGCCGCACTCGGCTCGCTGGAGGAACAGGGGCTGTTCCTGCGGTACGAGACGGTCGCCGCGCTCCAGTGGACTCCGGAGGACACCGCCCTTCGCATGGAGACCGTGCGGACCCGCGTCGACGCGGCCCGGTCCGTCGGCGCCGCGCTGGCCCGCCGGCCGCGCTGCCCCCGGCTCCAGGAACTGACCGCCGGCTGGGACGGCCGGCCCGGCGCCGGGTGGCGCGACCACCTGGCCGCGCACACGACCACGTGCGGGGCGTGCAGCGGGCTGGTGTCCGCCGTACCGGTCGCCCCTCCGGTGCCCGCGCCCCACCCTCAGCCTGAGGTAGAGGTAGAGGTAGAGGTGGAGGCCGTCGCCGAGGCCCCGACGCAGGCGTACGACCTCGGCGGCCTCGCCTCGGGCCCCGTCGGGCCGCGCGGGACGCGGGCGGACCGCCGGCGGCGGCGCCAGGTCCAGGAGCGGACCCGGCGGCGGGCCGCCGTCGCGGCCGGCATCGCGGTCGTCGCCGTCACCGGCGGCGCGTTCTCGCTCTACGGCGGGCGGGACGGGCAGGAGGAACTCCTGGAGGCCAATCGCGCCGCCGTCCCCGGACCCGACGTCCCCCTCACCCACGACCCGGACTCGCTGTCGACCTCGCCCGCCGACGTCACCGCGACGCCCTCCGCCTCCACCCCGCCGTCCGCCCGGGCGACCGCCTCCGCCACCCCCACCGCCGAGAAGACCGCCACCGCGCGCCCCACCACGGCCACCCCGACCCCGAGCCGCACCACCGCGCGTCCCGTCGCCACCCCGCGGAAGCCGACCGCCGCCCCGACGACGGCCCCGGAGCCCACGCGGACGACCGCGTCGCCGACCGCCGACCCGGACCCCGGCGGCGGCAAGCAGGGCGACTCCGGCCAGGGAACGGCCGCGGAACAGGTGATCTCCCTGGTCAACGCCGAGCGCGCCAAGGCGGGCTGCGGGCCGCTGACCGCGAACGCCACCCTCACGAGCGCCGCGCAGGGCCACTCCGACGACATGGCCGCCCGGGACTTCTTCGACCACACCAACCCCGACGGCGACGGCCCCGGGGAGCGGGTCACGGCCGCCGGCTACCCGTGGACCACCTACGGCGAGAACATCGCCAAGGGCCAGACCACGCCCGAGCAGGTCATGGACGCCTGGATGAACAGCCCCGGCCACCGGGCGAACATCCTCAACTGCGACTTCAAGGAGATCGGCGTCGGCATCCACACCGACGGCGGCCCCTACTGGACGCAGGTCTTCGGCGCCCGCTGACCCCGCGAGCGGCGCGGCGCGGGGGCGCGTGGCAGACTGCGGCCCACACCGTGACCACCCGGACGGCCGACAGGAGGACCGATGACCGTACATCCCCGGTCCGCCGCTGCCGCCGCGTCGCCCGCGCTGCTCGTCCGGTACGGGGCCGAGGCGCCGGCCGGCGCGGTGCTGCTGCTGCACGGCGGGCGGGCCGACGGGCTGGAGGCCCCGCCGTTCCTCAACCTGCCCGCCCTGCGCATGCGGCCCTTCGCCGAGGCGCTGCGGCGGGCGGCGCGCGGCCGTGCGGTGCTGGTCGCCGAGGGCCGCTACCGGCACCGGGGCTGGAACGGCGAGCGCGCCGACGCCGCCCGGGACGCCGAGGCCGCGCTCGCCGGGCTGCGGGCCCGCTTCGGGGAGATCCCGGTCGTCCTCGTCGGCCACTCCATGGGCGGCCGGGCCGCCCTCGCCGTCGCCGGGGACCCGGCCGTCCGGGGCGTCGTCGCCCTCGCGCCCTGGTGCCCGCCGGACGAGCCGGTCGCCCACCTCGCGGGCCGCCGGCTGCACCTCCTCCACGACGAGACGGACCGGGTGACGGCCGCCCGCGACTCGTGGGCGTTCGTCCGCCGGGCCCGGGAGGCCGGCGCGGACGCGACCGGCGTCCCGATGCCGCTCGGCGGCCACACCATGCTGCGCGGCGCCCGCCTGTGGCACCGGCGCGCCACCGCACTGGCCCTGGAGACCCTGGCGGCCGCGCCCTCCTGACGCCCCCGCAGGGCACCCTCGATTCGCGGCACGGGACATATCGGGACAGGATCGGGCGGAGAGGGGGCGTACGACGCCGCCCCCACGCGGTCGCGCGGCCCGGTCCCGCCGCCCGCGCGAGCCCGAGGAGGCGTCCGTGTCGGAACTCATCGTGATCGGCTACGAGGACCGCGCCGCCGCCGAGGAAGCCCTCGGCACGGTGCAGGACCTGCAGCGCGACCAGGTGGTGGGCCTCAACGGCCTGGCGGTCGTCTCCGTGGACGCGGAGGGCGCCACCCACGTCGACACGTCGAGCCGCGTCGTGGGCGTCACCGCCGCGACGGGCGCCCTCTGGGGCACCATCTTCGGCATCCTCTTCCTGGCCCCCGCGGTCGGTGCCCTCACCGGCGCCGCGCTCGGCGGACTCGTCGGCCGGCTCAGCAAGTCCGGCGTCGACGAGCGGTTCCGGCAGCAGGTCGGCGACCTGCTGCGGCCGGGCACCGCCGCCGTCGTGATCATGGCCGCGAAGCTCACCGAGGACAAGTTCACCGCGGCGATGCAGCGCCACGGCGGCACCGTCCTGAAGACGTCCCTCAGCGACGCGGACGAGAAGGAGCTGGCGGAGCAGCTCGCCGGCCCCGAGTGACCCCTCCGCACCCACCCCCACCGACTCTTCTTTCCCGGTGCCCGACCGACCCCACAGGAAGGCCCCTCCATGGACCCCGTGCTCAGCAGTGAGGTGCTCGCGAAGCTGCGTCAGCCCCGGCCGTACCCGGCCGTCTCGCTGGTGATGCCGACGCACCGCCGCGAACCGGACAACGCCCAGGACCCGGTGCGCCTGCGCAATCTGCTCTCCGAGGCCGAGAAGCAGCTCGGCGGCGACCCCGACGTGCCGCGCGAGCGACGGCTCGACATCCTCGACCAGCTGAGCCGCGCCGCCGCCGAGGTGGACCTCGCGCACGCCGAGGACGGCCTCGTCATCTACGCCGCGCAGGGCGAGCACCAGGTGTGGTCGCTGCCCCGGACGGTGCCCGAGCGGGTGGTCCTCTCGGACACCTTCCTCACCCGGAACCTGGTCGCCGCCCGCGCCGCCGAACAGCCCTACTGGGCCGTGGCCGTCGCCGCCGACCGGGTCTCCCTGTGGAGCGGCGACCCCGAGCGGGCCGCCCCGGCCGCCCGGGACGGCTTCCCGCTGACCCGCAGCCTGGAGCAGCAGGACGTCGAGCGCGAGGAACGCGTCGGTGACGTCCCCAGCCTCTTCCGGGACGAGGACACCCGGCAGTTCCTGCGCGACGCGCACGAGAAGCTGCGCGTCCTGCTCGCCGCCGAGCCCCGCCCGCTGTACGTGCTCGGCTCGTCCGCGGCCCTCGCGGCGGTCGAGGAGCTGGGCCCGCTCGCCCCCGACACGGTGACCGTCGAGCACGGCGGCGGGGCCCCCCCCCCCCCCCCCGCCCCCCCCCCCCCCCCCCCCGCCCACCCCCGCCCCCCCCC
>NZ_JBHYKM010000138.1:0-1966 GCF_042741435.1 Streptomyces sp. NPDC058955
GCGGCACCCTAACGCGCCGACCACACCCCCGACGGCCGGTTCACCGTCGACCTGCGGGGCCACGGTGCGGAACCGGCCGAACCGCGCGAGGTCCTCGGCTCGCTGCTGCGCGCCTGCGGCATCACGGGGGACGCGCTGCCACCGGACACCGAGGCCCGTTCCGATCTGTTCCGCACCGTGACCGCGCGGCGCCGAGTGCTGCTCCTCCTCGACGACGCCGCCGACGAGGCACAGGTCAGGCCGCTGCTGCCGACCGAGGGCCGCTCGCTGACCCTGGTCACCAGCCGCAACGCCCTCACCGGCCTCGAAGGCGCCCACCGCCTCGCCCTCGGACTGCTGCGCCGCGAGGAGTCCGTGGCCCTGCTGGCCCGGGTCATCGGCCCGGCACGGGTGGCGGCGGAGGCCCAGGCGGCACGCGACCTGACGGAACTCTGCGGGCAGCTCCCGCTGGCGGTCCGGATCGCCGCCCAGAAACTGGCCGCCCGGCCGCATGAACGCCTCGCCCGGCTTGTGGCCCGGCTCGCCGACGAGAGCCGTCGCCTCGACGCCCTGGAGGCCGGCGACCTGCGGGTGCGGGCCGCCTTCGCGCTCTCCTACCGGCAGCTCGACCCGTCGGCGCGGCTGCTGCTGCGGCGCGCCACCCTGGCAGCCGGGCCCGACTTCTCCCCCCGCACCGCGGCGCTCCTGGCGGGCATGCCGCCCGGCCGGGCGGAGCGGTACGCGGAGGAGCTGGCCGACCGGGGGCTGCTGATGCCCGACCCGGCCGTCGAGCGCTACCGCTTCCACGACCTGCTGCGCCTGTTCGCCGCCGAGTGCCTCGACGAGGACGACCCCGCCGAGGTGGCACGCCGCCAGGAGGAGACGACGCACTGGACGTTGGCCCGCGCCACGGCCGCCGCCCTCCACTTCGACGCCGAGCGCGCGCCCGCCGGCGACCCCGAACCGGCGACCGCGCCACGCGGCCCCGAGGAGGCCCGCGACTGGCTGGAGGCCGAGCGGGCCCAGTGGCTGGACGCCCTGCGCCGGGCACAGGCGGCCGGACACCACCGAGAGGTCCTGGACACGGCGGAGGCCATGCACTGGTTCTCCGACCGGGTCCAGCACTGGGAGCAGTGGACGGAGGTGTTCCGCCGCTCGGTGGCGGCCGCCCGTGCCCTGGGCGACCGTCGCGAGGAGGCCACGCACCTCAACTACCTGGCCTGGTCGTACAACCTGTGCGTGCACGACCCCGCCCAGGGGCTCGCCACCGCCCGCGAGGCACTGGCCGCGGCGCGCGAGGCGGACGACCTCCTCCAGGTGGGCTGGGCATACGGCTACGGGGCGGGGGCCATGGTCCGCCTCGGCCGCGCCGGGGAGGCGGTGGCCTGGCTGGAGAACGCCGCGGCCTGCCACCGGGAGAACCCGGTCCCGCAGGCCCGCCTCGCGGAGCTGTCCACCCTCAACACCCTGGGCCGGCAACTGCGCTTCCTGGGCCGGGCCGAGGAAGCCCTGACCGTCCACCGGCGGACCGAGGAGCTCTGCCTGGCCGGGGTCCCCGGCCGGACGGCGGGCGTCCTGGAACTCTTCCGGGCCTACGTCCTGCACGAACTCGGCCAGGACCTCGGCGTGCTGGGCCGCTGGACGGAGGCCGAGCCGCTGCTGCGCCGCGCCCTGGAGAGCTTCGAGTCGTCCGGCATGGACGCCTGGAGTGAACCCGTCCGGCTCGACCTGGCCATCGCGCTGCGCCGCCTCGGTCGCGAGGCGGAGGCTCGCACCATGCTGGAGGCGGCCCGCCGCGGCCTCGGCGAGCAGAGCCACCCCCGCCTCGCGGAGGCCGACCGGGAACTCGCCATCCCCGGCGCCCCGGACGCCGGCCACCACTGATCGTTTCAGAATGAGGTTCGAAAGCACACTGGTGTGGGGCAGGGGGGGTTTGGCCGGTGGGGCCACACGGGTGAGTGAGGGGGGGTGAGGCGCGGGTTGTGAG
>NZ_JBHYKM010000138.1:1976-18827 GCF_042741435.1 Streptomyces sp. NPDC058955
GGCCGCCCCCCCAAATTTTTTTTCTCTTTTTGTGTTTATAAACAACTGGGGTGTGGGTGGGGCGCGGTTTCCCCTGTCGGCCACCAGTGTTCCTGCCGGGGAGGTCAGCCGAGGTTGTCCAGGCACTTGCGGTAGGCATCACGGGCAGGGCGTACCTTCTGGTGCGCGTCCGTCTGCTCAGCACGGGCCTTGTCCAGGTCACTCTGCCTGGCCTCGACGTTCGGGGCCTCGGTGGCCTTTCGCACGGTCTCGGAGTATGAGCGCAGGTGAGACGCCTCGCGACGCGCGTCCGCGGCGTAGAAGTCCTGGACCTTGCGGTCGGCGACTGCCTTGTCGACGGCGTCGGCCATCTTCACCGCGGCGTCGGCGGTCGCCGCCGGGTCGTGCCTCTTCGCCGCCTGTGTCAGGTCGTAGTACTCGTCCAGGACGTCCATCATCGCGTTCCTGGCGTTGTCATCGCGGGCGCTCTGCAGGTAGTCGATGATCCCCCGCCCGTGCGCGGCGGCCTTGTCGAGCGTGGCGCGGTCGGCACGGGCCCGGTCGAGGGCCTGCTAGGTCGCGGTGACCTTGGCCTCGGCGTCCTCCTGAGCGTTCTGGGCGTCGAGGTAGGCGATGTTCTTCTTCGTGCAGGGCGGGGCCTGCGCGGCGGCGAACGCCTGGGTCGGAGCGAGGGCGGTCAGAACGGATACAGCCATGAGGGCCGCGGTGCCGGAGGCTCGGATCTTCACCGTGAGGACTCCATGATCGGTGGTTCGGTGTACGTGGTGATCAACGAGCGGGTCTTGAGGAGGAATCGATTCTCCGTAGTGCGGAGATCAGTTCAGAAAGGCCCCGCAAGGGGCCACGCACGCCTCTTCGGCAAGGCGGCTGCCGGCGCGTCCACGGCCTGACCGTTCGGAGCAGGCTGAACCGTGGCTCTTGCGCTCGCCGATCGCAGCCGGCAGGGTGCCCGGGTGCCTGCCGATCTTGTTCCTGACGACCTGTGGGAGCGTGTCGCCCCGCAGCTGCCGCCCGGGTCGAAAACCCATCCACCAGGGGCTTCATCCGTCTGTCAGGCCAACGACCCAGCCCGCGCGCGAGGTTGGAAAAGGCTCACTGGCATCACCCGATCAGTAGCCACGCTGAAAGCGCTACGTGCAACGACTACCGCACGGCTGATGTGAAGCCGGAGCGTCCTGAGGACGCGACGCAGCAAACGTCCCCCTGCCCGACCCCGAGCATTACTGGTGCCTCGCCCCGATGTCTCCGGGCCCGTGCAAGGTCTACTGCGACTGGCCGGCGGCGTCCCCCCTTTGCGAAGGTTTCGAGCGCGGTCGAGGCCCGGCCGTCAGCGAGGCCAGGGAAGTCGGGGTGCCGCCCCGAGCAATCGATGCAAAGGTGGAAGTGCGGATGCGTGGAAGCCCCCTCTTTCCGACTTCTCGCCGCCGCTCTCCTGTTGCTGGTTTCTGACCACCGCCTGGGAGTCTCCATGGCCGTTACCTGCGATGCGGGACGACGTGATCTCGGGCTGCTGTTGCTCCGTCTGGGGGTCGGCGGCACGCTGGCCGCGCACGGCTCGCAGAAGCTGCTCGGCTGGTTCGGAGGGGGCGGCATCAAGGGCACCGCCGCGTTCATGGAGTCCGTGGGCTTCGCCCCGGGAAGGCTCAGCGCGATCATGGCTGGGCTCGCCGAGGGAGGCGGCGGCACACTGCTGGTGCTCGGCCTCGCCACACCCGCCGCGGGTGCGACCTCGGCCGGCGCCATGGTCGGCGCGAGCGCGGTGAGCTGGCCCAACGGCTTCTTCACCCGGAAGGGCGGCTTCGAGCTCTCGGGCGTCCTGGGCACCGCTGCCGTGGCCCTCGCCGTCTCGGGGCCCGGCCGCTACTCCCTCGACCACCTCTTCCACGACGTCCTCAACCGCCGGTGGATGGTACCCACGGCGCTGGCCGTGGTGGGCACAGGAACGGCACTCGTAGTACGCAAGCGCGACCAGCACGTGCGGCCGCTGAAGGAGCAGAACGCGACGGCGGGGACGGGGAAGTAGCCGGTACTCACGTCCTCATCCGTGACCTTCGGGCTCGATTCCGTCGGGGATCTGCCCCTGGGAGCCGACGGAAAACCCCGCACAACGCAAGGCGCAGCGCACCCAGTTCCTGAAGAACGCGGCGATAACAAGTTGTTCCCGGCAGGTCCTAACGGAACCGCGCAGCCGAGGCCCTTTCCGAGGAGGTGCCCTCGCCGTCGCTGTAGGCGGAGGACGCCACGGTCGCCTTCCTGTGTGCATACGAGCGGTGGATCTCCATGCTCGTGCCGTGGGCGTCGGCGGAGTCGATCCGCACGAAACCGGCGCCGGCGAGGACCGTGGCGTTCAGCCCGCACGTCTGACCGACGAGGCTGTGGATCGGCGTGGTGGTCACCAGGGTGTCGCCCGGAGACAGCGCGAGGATGTCGCCGACGGCGCGCGAGGCCGCTGCCCGGAGAGTCCGATGGCCCAGTTCCAGAGAGTGCGCGCGCCCACGGCCTCCGGAGGCTTCCGGGAGCCACAGCACCACCGCAGCCTCGTCGCCGTGGCGGCGCACGAGCGTCGGCCAGCGCGGCCAGAACATGATCTGATCCAGGAATGCGGGGCCCACGGGGACACAGAGACCCCGGGACGCGGCAACGACGGGCGCGAACGGCCCGTACCTCTCCTCCGCGGCGAAGACGACACGCGCACCGGCCGCGTCGACACGGTGGCGGATCGCCTGCGGTTCGAGGCCCGGATCGACGAGGACGGCCACCGCTCCGACGCGGAGGACGCCGTAGTACAAGGCGGCGAGGGTCGGGGCGTCGTCCGCGACCAGCGTCACGCGGTCACCGGGGCGGACGCCGTGAGCGAGCAGGCCTCCGCCGACACGCGCGCTGTGCTCGTCCAGATCGGCGTACGTCCAGGACCTCCGGTCCCCGCGCACGGCGGGAAGCTGCGGGTATCGGCTTGCCGTGGTCGGCAGGTTGGCGGCGAGGTTGCTCATCTCGGTCTTCCCTGTGGGATCGATCACCGCGGACGGCGGGAACGGACTGCCGATCATGTACGCCGGCTCCCCGCGACGGCTATGGAGACAGCCACAGACCTTCTTGTCGTCGATGACAACCCGGAAGTAGGGGAGGGGCGTTGACCCGCACCCACGGGGGACGCCGGTGGCCTAGGATCCCGTCCGTGCTCGAGACCGCTCACCGTGCAGCCATCGCCGACCTCGCCGCGTCCCTGGGTACCAGGCTGGACGAGCTCGTCGTCGGCATGGGTGACACGGTCGTCCGTGAGATCGACTTCTACCGGCGGGCGATCGTCAGCCGCGAGGATCTGCACGACGCCCTCGGCCGGAGCATCGGATTCATTCTCGAACACCTCGTCCGCCCCGGCTCCACCGCTGTCGACGTCTCCGTACCGAACGCCACCGGCCGTAAACGGGCCTTCCAGGGCGCGCCCCTGCCTGAGGTCCTGCGCGTCTACCGGCTGAGCTTCGCCTACTTCTGGGAGCAGCTCCTCGTCGAGGCCCAGCGAAGCGGACACGCGGCCACCCAGGCGCTCCTGGTGATCGCAGGCCGTGTCTGGACGCTCGCCGACGTCTACTCGACGGCGCTCACGGACTCGTACCGGGAGGCCGTCGCCGAGCGGATGACGGAGACGGATCGCAGGCGCTCGGCGCTCGTCGCCGCCCTCGTCGACGGACCGACCGGCGACAGCGAAACCCTCTGGGAGATGGCGCGCGTCCTCGGTTTCCCCTTCCAAGGGGACTTCGTCGTGCTCATGGCCGAGGCGTCCACGACTGCCGAGCCACCCCTGAGCGGCCTCGATGCCAAGCTGCGTCCCCTCGGGGTGAAATCGGCGTGGCGGGCCCAGGCCGGGCACGACATCGCGGTGCTCACCCTGCCCCGGCCGAGGGGCACCGAGGCGGTCCTCGACGCGGTTCGCGCATGTGCCACCGGAAGGGTCGGTGCCAGCCCCGTGTACCGGCAGCTCGACCACACGTCGCAGGCGCTCCGGTACGCCCAGGTGGCCATGGAGTCGCTGACGCCTGCGACGCCGGCTGTGCGCCAGCTCGACGACACTCCGCTGACCGAGCTCGTGATGAACAACCTCGACACCACCCGCCGAGCCGTCAACCGTGTGCTGGGCACCCTGCTCTCCCTCCCCGAGGACGAACGCACCACGCTTCTGAAGACGGCCCGCGCATGGCTCCAGGCACACGGCTCCGCAGCGGTGACCGCGCGGACACTGCACTGTCACCAGAACACCGTCCGCTACCGCATGCGCCGCCTGGAGGAACACCTCCGCGGGCCGCTGACCGACCCGAGGATCGTCGCGGAACTGTCGCTCGCGCTCGATGCCGTGGGAACGTTCCCGTCCCTGCTCTCGGCCCTGGACCCCCAGGGCGTTCCCCCGGCGGCTCGGTAGTCCGCCTGAGGTGACCTCTCTGGATCTCGGCGATGGGCCTCTTCCCTTTCCCGAACCGCGGTGGAGGATGACGGCGGGATCTAGATCCAGACCAGAACCGGAAACGATTCCAGAGCTCGACGCAGCGCGGCGTCGAGCGGACAGGGAAACTCCAGTTCGTGGCCGAAGCGGCTGTCCACCGCCGCCGTGGAATCCTGCCGCAGCTGTGCGGTGTGGACGTGGTCGACGAGTTGGTCGAACGATGCGCGGGACGTTGCCAGGTAGCAGAGAGGGTGCCGGGACGAGCTTTCGGAGGACCGCCTGGAGCGGCCGGTCGTCGGGGTGGGGGAAAGCGGTCGCGGCTTCCTGGGGTTCCCCTCCAGCTGAGCGGCGTAGAGCAGCCCGTGGGGCGTGATCACCATGTGCTCCGAGGCGATCCGGACCTCCTCGGCCTCCTCGGCCCTTCCCCACTCCCTCGCGGCCCGCTCGGCAAGCTCCAGGCGTCGCTGTCCGTCATCGGTGAGCAGTTTCTCCACCTCCGCTCGCCCCATCCGCGGAGAAGACCCCCACCCGGGGCCGAATTGTCGCCGAAGGAGTTCGTCGAGGAACCCTGGTGTCCGCTCGTTCGTCATCCGCTCTCCTCGGTCGCGTAGATCACTCATCGAGGTGTCTCCGAGACGGCTCCAGTGGAGCGAGACCGATGACCGATGCCCCTTGCGGGAGACCTATCGGCCCTGCGCGGGCCCGGCGGACCGGGTGAACAGCGCTTTCGCCCTCGCATCGGTCGACGCCAGCACGTTCTCGCTCAACTGCGGGGACGGCTCCCTCAGCCGCGCACGAGCTCGTAGAGCGGGTGCCGACATGCCGATGCCGTCTCGTGAAGTCTTCTCGTCGCGGTCACCCTCAGCTGCGACCGCAATGCGGAGATCCTCATGATTCATGGTGGACTCCTTTACGCCCGCTCCCCCGTCCTGGGCTGAGAGGGACAGCGGTGGGACCAGGTTATCGGCGGACCCGCGTCCTCGGCATCTTCTCGTGGAAGCGCGGAATCCTCCGCGGAGGAATCGGTCAGGACCTGCGGAGCAGAACCTCGGGGCCCAGATCAGCGCCCGGACCATCGCGACGACGCCCGCAGAGAACGTGCGGTGGCGGCGGCTGAGCCCCGGGGAACCGCCCGTCGTGCAGCCCCTCGAAGACCGGGCGGTGGCGCACGCGCGCCGGCGGCGCCCGCCCGGTCGTCCTTCCCGGCGCGACGTCCGTCAGGGACGCACGCCGAGTGCCGGCAGGACCGTTTCGGCGACTCGGTACGCCTCTTCCAGGAGCGGGTTCCCGGACAGGATGAAGGTGTCCACGCCGAGCTCGCGGAACTCCTGGAGCCGCTCCACGACCTGCGCCGTGGAGCCCACCAGCGCCGTGCCGGGACCCGGCCGGAAGAGGCTCATGCCCGGCCACAGGTTGGGGTACGTCTCCAGCTCCCGGGCGCGGGCCGGCACCCGGCCGCCGTGCTGACGGAACTGCCGCTGCCAGCCGACCCCCTCCTCCCCGGTCCGCTCGCCGAGCTGACGGGCGTACGTCGCCTCGCTGGTGACGTCGAGCAGCCGGTCGGCGGCGGCCCATGCCTCGTCCTCCGTGTCGCGGACGATGAGGTGCAGACGCAGGCCGATGCGCAGCGTGCGGCCGTGCGCGGCGGCCCGCGCCCGCACGTGGTCGAGCTTCTCCTCGAGGAGGTGCGGCGGCTCGCCCCAGGTGAGGTAGACGTCGACGTGTTCGGCGGCCATCTCGATGCCGGGGGCGGACGAGCCGCCGAACCAGAGCGGGACGTGCGGCGCCTGGACCGGGCGCAGGTCGCGGAAGGAGGCGCCCGCGTTCCGGAGGTCGTAGAAGCGGCCCTTGTGGTCGAAGACCTCGCCTGCCGTGAGCCGCTTCACGATCGACCAGTACTCGGCGCTCAGTTCGTACCGCTCGTCGTGGTCGACGTGCAGCCCGTACTCGCGCAGGGAGGCGGTGGAGCCGTTGACGACGTTGAAGCGGAGCCGGCCGCCGAAGAGGTTGTCGAAGGTCAGCGCCGTCTTGGCGAGCAGGGTGGGCGAGATCAGACCGGGATGGACCGCGAGCAGCGGCTTGAAGCGGGTGCTGGTGGCCGCGGCGAGCGCCGAACCGAGCGGCCAGACGTCGTACAGGTCGGTGGCCAGCAGCGCGCCGGTGTAGCCGAGGCGTTCCACGGTGGAGGCCAGGTGCTGGAGGTAGCCGAGGTCGACGGGCCTGCGGCCGGCCGGCTCCCAGGGGTAGGCGCCCTCGCGCGGAATGATGTACCAGAGGACTTCGGGTGCGGAGGAGGTCATCGCGTCAGGCCTTCCGGGGCAGGGCGTCGGCGACGGTGACCGCCCGGTCGATGAATCCGGTCCGGTGGAAGACGTCGGCCGCCCGCTGCTGTTCGGCGATGAACTCCTCGGTGACCTCCTCGATCGCCCACGGCAGGGCGCGCAGCGCCGTCTCCCAGTCCTCGGCGGTGCCGCCCTGCTCGGCGGCGGCGAGCGCGGCCGCCTCGCCGGGGTGGCCGGCCGCCCAGGCGTCGGCCCGGCGGAGCGCCCGGATCAGCGCCTCGACCAGTTCGGGCCGCTGCTCGGCCAGGTCCCGGCGGGTGAAGAAGACGGACCGGTCGGTGATCACGTCGCCGGTGCGGATCAGGGTGCGCAGGCCGCCCGCACGGCGGGCCGCGGCGAGCTCGGCCCCCTGGGCGACCCAGGCGGTGATCGCGCCGGCCCGGAGCCGCGCCTCGCTGCCGGTGTCGCCGCGCACCGGGGTGATGTCGGTGGCGTAGGAGAGGCCCGCGTCGTCCAGCGCCTGGGCGACGAGGTGGGTCTGCCACGAGCCGATGGCGAGGTGGACGGTTCCCCCCTTGAGGTCGGCGACGGTACGGACCGGGCTGTCCTCGGGGACGAGGAGGGCGCCGTGGTCGGGGCGGGGCGCCGAGATCGCGGCGTAGACGATGTCGTGGCCGGCGGCCTGGGCGGTCACCGGCGGGGTCGAGCCGGTGCCGCCGAAGTCGATGGTGCCGTCGGCGAGGAGGGCGCCGGTGCGCACGCCGTCGGTGTACGCGTGCCAGCGCACGGTCTCGCCGAGGGCGGCCAGCTCCTCCTCCGCGTAGCCGAGGCGGGAGAGGTGGAAGAGGGACGGGTTGCTGCGGTGGACGCCGAGGGTGACGGTCATGCGGAGAACTCCTTCTGGGGGGCGGGGGTGGCGGGGGTGCGGACGGCGGAGGGTGCGGGGGTGTGGACGCCGAGGTCGGCGAGGAGGCGGCGGCGCAGGGCCACGACCTCCGGGTCGCCGGGGTCGCGGGGAGCGGGGGCGGTCACGGGCTCGTCGGTGACGAGCCGGCCGTCGCGCAGCACGGCGACCCGGTCGGCGAGCCGCACGGCCTCGTCGACGTCGTGGGTGACGAGCAGCACGGCGGGGCGGTGGATCCGGCGCAGCTCGCCCACCAGGTCCTGCATCCGGAGCCGGGTCAGCGCGTCCAGGGCTGCGAACGGCTCGTCGAGGAGCAGGAGTTCCGGCTCGCGCACCAGCGCCCTCGCCAGGGCGACGCGCTGGGCCTCGCCTCCGGACAGCGTGGCCGGCCAGGCGTCGGCGTGACGTTCCAGGCCGACCTCGGCGAGGGCCCGCAGGCCCGTCGCTCGGGTGGCGGCGCCGCGCGGCAGCCCCACGGTCACGTTGGGGAGGGCCTTCTTCGAGGGGATGAGCCGGGGCTCCTGGAAGACGATCGTGCGGGCCTCGGGGACGAGGACCTCACCCCCGTCGGCGCCGTCCAGGGCGCCGAGAATGCGCAGCAGGGTGGTCTTGCCGCTGCCGCTGGCACCGAGCAGGGCGACGAACTCCCCGCGCCCGAGCGTGAGGTCGAGGCCGTCGATGACGGCGCGGTCCCCGAAGACGCGGCGCAGTCCTCGTACGCGTACGGCGGTCATCGTGTCGTCCCTCCGGGGCCGGCGGTGCGCCAGGGCATGAGGATCCGCTCCAGGCCGCGGACGAGCACGTCGGCGGTGAGGCCGAGGAGTCCGTAGACGAGGATGCAGACGGCGAGGATGTCGGTGCGGGCGTAGCTCTGGGCCTGCGACATGAGATAGCCGATGCCCGCGGTGGCGTTGATCTCCTCGGCGGCGATGAGCGCGATGACGCTGAGCGTCATGGACAGGCGCAGCCCGGCGAGAAGCGACGGCAGCGCGCCGGGGAGGACCACCTGACGGACGATCGCGAGCCGGCCGAGGCCGAAGCTGCGCATGGCCTCGACGAGCTTGCGGTCGGTGTCGCGGACGCCGCCGCTGGTGGAGACGTACATGGGGAAGGTGGTGGCGACGGCGATGAGCAGGATCTTCGCAGTCTCGTTGATCCCGAACCAGACCATGAAGAGCGGCACCAGGGAGAGGAAGGGGATGGTGCGCAGGGTCTGGAGGGAGGAGTCGAGGAGTTCGTCGCCGAGGCGGGTGAAGCCGGTGGTGATGCCGAGGGTGAGGCCGGCGGCGAGGCCGATGACGAGTCCGATCCCGGAGCGGGTGAGCGAGGTCGCGAGCGCGTCGGGCAGCTGCCCGTTGCCCCACAACTCGCCCACCGCGTCCAGTACTTGGGCGGGCGAGGCCAGGACGTCGGGGGTGAGGAGGCCGGTGGCGGACGAGGCCCACCACAGGACGAGCAGGGCGACCGGCCCGAGGGCGCGGACGGTCAGCGCGTACGCCCGGGAGCGGGGGCGGCGGACGGACGGGCGGGGGGTGACGAGGCCGGGGGCGGGGGGCGCGGCGGCCGGGGGCGCCGTCACGAGAGGGACTCGACGTCGAGGAGATGGGCGGCGATGTCGACCGTGCCGGGCGTGACCTTCTGGTCGGCGTAGAAGCGGGCCACGGTCTTGAAGCGCTCGACGTCCTCCGGGCCGATGGGGTCGACGGTCCCTCCCTTGCGGGTGAAGTCGATCTGGACGTCCCTGGCCTTGCCGGTGACGGCGGTGGGGCCGGCGTCGGTGAAGACGTTGAGGTAGGCGGCCGGGTCCTTCCGCTCCTTGGCGCTGTTGTCGTGGAGGTAGCGGTAGAGCGCCTTCACGATCGCCGGGTGCTCCTTCGCGAACTCCGAACGGACCGCGTTGAGGCTGTAGTTGTCGGAGCCGATGGCCGCGCCGTCGGCGAGGAAGTGCGCCTTGCCGCTGCCGATCTCGGCGACCGCGTACGTGGACCAGACGGCCCAGGCGTCGACCTGTCCCGCGTTGAAGACGGCGGCGGTCTGGTCGGGCCGGAGATAGACCCGTTCGACCTTGTCGGCCGGGATGCCCTCCTTCGCGAGGGCCTTGAGGAGCAGGTACTCGCCGGTGCCGCCCTTGTTGACCGCGACCTTGCGGCCGACCAGGTCGTCCAGGGAGTCGATGTCGGAGCCCTCGCGGACGAGGATGCCCTCGCCGACGGGGTCGGGGTCGGTGGCGGTGAAGAAGGCGAAGCCGGGGTTCTGGGCGAGGGAGGTGATGCCGGAGGTGATGGAGCCGGTGGCGAAGTCGAGCTGGTCGGCGTTCATCGCCTGGGCGGCGGGTGCGAAGGGACCGGCGCTGCCGGTCCACGCGACCTCGGCGCCGACGGCGGCGAGCGCCTTCGCCAGGCTGCCGTCCTGCTTGCCCCGGGCGAGGACCCCGGCGTTCCCGGGGTCGGGGATGCGAACGGTGACCGTGCGGCCCTTCGCCCCGTCGCCGCCGCGGCCGGAGGCGGAGTCGGCCGCCGGATCGGCGCCGCAGGCGGTGAGGGCGGTGAGGGCGGCGAGGGCCGCCAGAGCGGTGAGGGGGGCGAGTGGGCGCATGGCGGTCGTCCTTGGTGGGCGGCGTACGGAGTACGGGAAGGGGTGCGGAGGGTGCGCGGGCGGCGCTGTACGGGGGGTGTGCGCGGGAGCGGGCGCGGGTGGGCGTGCGGGCACGGGGACCGGGTTACGCGACGGGGCTCGGCGACGGCGTGCCGGCGAGGAGCCGGTGGGCCCGGCGCAGCGGCTCGGGGTCGGCCCAGGCCCGGACGTCGACGGCCTCGGGCAGGAAGCCGTGGGCGCGCAGCGCCTCCTCCTGCCGGGCCAGCAGGTCGAGCCGGGCGTCCGACAGATCGGGGCGCAGCGTGCGGTGGGTGCCGGCGCGGTAGGCACCCGCGACCCCCTCCGCGCCCGCGCCGGTCTCCGCCCCGAGGATGCGGGCGACCTCCGCGGGTTCGCCCGCGGCCCAGTCGGCGGCCCGGAGCAGGACGGCGAGGAAGCGGTCCACCAGGTCGGGACGGCGGTCGAGGAGGTGCTGGTGGACGGTGAGGGGGCGCGGGGTGCCGTTGTTGACCCGGTGCGCCGGGTCGGGGAGCGCGTCGAGCTCGACGGCCACCTCGGCACCGGCGCGGCGGGCCGATTCGACGGCGAGGGCGCCCTTCACGTACACGGCGTCGACCTCGCCCCGGCGCAACGCGTCGAGCTCGGCGGCCCACTGCCCCCGGTGCCCGGCCGCGGGGACGTCGACGAGACGGGTGTCGTCGAGGCCGAGGTCGGCGGAGGCGAGCGCGCCCTCGAAGCCGCGGAGCGCCATCGCCCGCCAGAAGTCGATCGGCACGTCGTGCCGGGGCACGGCGAGCCGGAGGCCGCGCAGGGCGGCGGCGTCGCGGACCGGGGAGCCGGGGGCGACGAGCACCGCCTGCCGCTCCTCGATCCACGTGAGGCCGACCAGCCGGGTGTCCTGGCCGTGTGAACGGGCCCACAGGGCAGGGACGTTGCCGCCCTCGCGGAAGAGACCGGGGAGGTCGTGGGTGTAGTGGGCGCCGCGGTCGGCGCCGGGGTCGGCGTCCTGGAGGGAGCGGACGGCGATGCCGTCCGGCGCGAACTCGGCGGCCAGCCAGCCGCGGTCGGCGGCCACGCCGGTCGCGGTGGGGACGGGGCAGCGGGTGAACCAGAGCGTGGCGGGCACGGATGCGTCGGTCATGGAGGCGTCCAGGGGTGCGGGGGGCGAGGAGGGACCGCGCCGCGGCGGGGCCGGGCACGGCGGCGCACGGAGGTGCCGAAGGGGGCGGGAGCGCGGGACACCCCGGTCCGGGCCGGTACGGCACGGGAGAGGGGGTGCGGGGACGGCGTCAGCTACAGCGACAGCCGGTGGCGGCGACCCGCGCCAGGTCGATGTGACGGCGGCGGGTGAGTCCGAGGAGGGCGTGGGGGACGTCGGGAGCGTACGACGCCGTGCGGCACGTGCTCATGGCGGACTGCTCCCTCCGGTGTCGTGGTCCCGCGGCGCGGTGTCCCGGCGCCCCGTTCTCCTGCGGTGTGGCCGGAACCATGACACGGCGGTCCGGCTCGCCACAACTCGCTTCCCACCATGTGGGATTGCACATGAACGGCGTGTTTCCTCCCGCGCCGTAGGCTCGTTCCGGCTCCCATCATGTGGGAGCGTGAGGCATCGATCACCGAGGGGGAGCCAACGCCATGACCACCGAGGCCGAGCCCGTACGGCCGCCGGCGGGCGCCCAGGCGGTGCGCCGCGCCCTGGACGTGCTGCACAGCTTCCACGACAACCGGCCCGATCTGAGCGTCTCCGACCTGGCCCGCCGGCTGGGACTCTCCACCTCGACGGCCCACCGGCTGGTCCGGACCCTGCTCTCGGCGGACTTCCTGGAGCAGGACGCCCGCACCGCCCGTTACCGGCTCGGTCCGGCGGTGACGGAGCTCGGCCGGCTCTCGTACCACCAGCGGGGACTGCACCTCGCCGCGCCGGAGCTGGCCGACCTGGCCGAGCGGACCGGCGCCACCGTCGACCTGGCCCTGCGCAGCGGTCCGTACGCGGTGATCGTGGCCGGCGGTTCGGTGACGCCGAAGGTGGGGCTGCGCCGGCCGCTGCACTCGACGGCGCTGGGCAAGGTGCTGCTCGCCTGGCCCCGGGCCGGCGAGGCCGGGCCGCTCGCGCTCCCGCCGCTGTACGCGTTCACGGACCGGACCATCGTCGACCCGACCGCGCTGGCCGCCGAGTTGGCGCGGGTCCGGGAAGCGGGTCACGCCCTCAACGACGAGGAGTCGGCGCCCGGGGTACGGACGGTGGCGGTGCCCGTCCTGGAACGGTCGGGCACCGCGCGGTTCGCCCTCGCGGTCAGGGCGACACCCGAGGTGATCACGGACGCGCGGCTCGACCGGTTCCTCGGACAGGCGCGAGCCTGCGCACGGGCCCTGGAGGTCCTGCTCCTGCCCCCGGCCGAACGCCGGACCGGTGAGCCGTAGCCACCGCGGCCGACTCCTCCGTGGCGAAGCGGCGGTCGCGCAGCGGTCCCCCGGCGGGCGCGCGGGTGCGCGCCCGGGCGGGATCGGGCACACTCGCGCGCATGATCGTGAACCACTGGCCCCTGCGCGGGCTGCACGTGCGGACCCCGAGGCTGGAACTGCGGCTGCCGTCCGAGGAGGAGTTGTACGCCGTCGCCGAGGTCGCGGCCCGGGGCGTGCACCGCCCGGACGAGCGGCCGTTCCTGACGCCCTGGGGCGAACTGCCGTCGGCCGAGCGGGCCCGGCACGTGCTCCAGCTGCACTGGAGCCGGCTCGGGCGGTGGACGCCCGCCGACTGGGCCCTGAACCTCGTCGCGTTCCACGAGGGCCGGCCGGTCGGCATCCAGGACATGCGGGCGGCGCGGTTCGGGGTCCGGCGCGAGTTCGTCTCCGGCTCCTGGCTGGGCCTGGAGCACCAGGGGCGCGGCCTCGGCACCGAGATGCGGGAGGGGATGCTGCACCTGGCCTTCGCGGGGCTCGGCGCCGAGTCGGCGACCTCCCTCTCCTTCACCGACAACCACTCCTCCCTCGCCGTCTCCCGCAAGCTGGGCTACCGGCCGGACGGCATCACCCGGGACGTGCTGCACGGCGAGGTCGTGGAGTCGCAGCGGTTCCGGCTCTCCCGCGCCGACTGGGAGCGGCGCACGGACCGGCCGGAGGTGACCGTCACCGGCCTCGCCGGCTGCGAGGAGCTGTTCGGGATCGCGGGCGAGGCGCACGACGGCTGACGCCCGGCGGGGCCTTCGGGCGGGGGTGGCCCGGCCGGAGGCCCCTGGGCGGTCACGCCTCGGGTGCTCCGGTGGTCCGGAGGGTGCCGTTCTCCAGGCGGAGCCAGCGGTCGACGCCGATGCCGGAGAGGAAGCGTTCGTCGTGGCTGACCACGAGGAACGCGCCCCGGTAGGAGTCGAGCGCGCTCTCCAGCTGTCCCACGCTGACGAGGTCGAGGTTGTTGGTCGGCTCGTCGAGCAGCAGCAGGTGCGGCGCCGGATCGGCGCACAGCACGCAGGCGAGGGTGGCCCGCAGGCGTTCCCCGCCGGAGAGGACGCCGACGGGGAGGTGGGCCCGGGCGCCCCGGAAGAGGAAGCGCGCCAGCAGGTTCATCCGCTCCGCGTCGGGCCGTTCGGGCGCGAACGCGGCGAAGTTCTCCGCCACCGTGCGGTCCAGGTCCAGCAGGTCGAGCCGCTGCGACAGATAGGCGACGCGGCCGTCGCCGCGCTTGACCAGCCCGGCGTCCGGCGCGAGTTCACCCGTGATCAGACGCATCAGGGTGGTCTTTCCCGAGCCGTTGGGGCCGGTCAGCGCGATCCGCTCCGGGCCGCGCACGGACAGGTCGACACCGCCCCCGGCGAAGACGTCCCGGCCGTCGTGCCGGACCTGCAGGCCCTCGCCGAGGAAGAGGTCGCGCCCGGCCGGCACCTGGGTGTCGGGCAGGTCGAGGACGAGCCGCTGCTCGTCCCGGAGGGCGCGCCCGGCCTCGTCGAGCCGGGCCTGGGCCTCGCCGACGCGGGAGGCGTGGGTCTGCCCGGCCCGGCCGGCGGACTCCTGGGCGCCCCGCTTCATGTTCCCGGCGAAGATGCGCGGCAGGCCGGCGTTCTTGAGGTTGCGGGCGGCGTTGCTCGCCCGCCGGTCGGCGCGCTCGCGGGCCTGCTGGAGCTCCCGCTTCTCGCGCTTGAGGTCCTGTTCGGCGGTGCGCACGTTCTTCTCGGCGACCTCCTGCTCGGCCCGTACCGCCTCCTCGTACGCGGTGAAGTTCCCGCCGTGGAAGCGCAGTCGGGAGGCGCCGAGCTCGGCGATGCCGTCCATCCGGTCGAGCAGCGCCCGGTCGTGGGCGACGACGAGGAGGAGGCCGTCGAAGTCGGACAGCGCGTCGTAGAGGGTGTGCCGGGCGTCGCCGTCGAGGTTGTTGGTCGGTTCGTCGAGCAGCAGCACCTCGGGCCGCTTGAGCAGTTGGGCGGCGAGGCCGAGGGAGACGACCTGGCCGCCGCTGAGGGTGCCGAGGGTGCGGTCGAGGGCGAGCCCGCCGAGACCGAGCCGGTCGAGCTGGGCGCGGGTGCGCTCCTCGATGTCCCAGTCGTCGCCGATGGTGGTGAAGTGCTCCTCGCTCACGTCGCCGGACTCGACGGCGTCCAGCGCGCGGATCACGGCGGCGACGCCGAGCACGTCGGCGACGGTGAGGTCGGCGGTGAGGGGGAGGCTCTGCGGCAGGTAGCCGAGGGTGCCGCCGACGGAGACCGAGCCGCCGGTGGGCCGCAATTCGCCGGCGATCAGCTTGAGCAGGGTGCTCTTCCCGGCGCCGTTGGGCGCGACCAGGCCCGTACGGCCGGTCAGGCTGAAGGACAGCTCGTGGAAGACGGGGGTGTCGTCGGGCCAGGAGAAGGACAGGTCCGAGCAGACGATGGTGGCGTGAGACATGGCGATGACCTCGGAGGGAGGGGAGCGGACAGGGCTCCGCCCCGGGCTGACGAAGGGCAGGGGGTACGACGGGACGGGCCACTCCGGTGGTGCGCTCCTCGGCGCGTCCGGTGGCCGTCAGCTCCGGGTCTCACCCGGAGATGTCGTCGTCACCCGCCATGTCTGCCGCTCCTCGTCAGGGGTCAAGGTCTCTGCCAGCGTAACAGCCGGTCCCGGTGGACCGCCGGGATTAAATCCGCCCGTGCCGGCCGAGGACGGGCTCGGTCCGGCACGGGCGGGGCCGGGGCCCGGGTCAGGCCCCGGGCGTGTCGGTCGGGTGCGGAGGCGCCTTGGTGAGGGTGCAGACGCCGTCGACGCACTGGCGTTCCAGCCGCCCGCGGGAGATGGTCTGCGCGAGGCCGACGGCCCAGCAGGTGGGGCAGCCGCGGAAGGCGATCAGGGCGAGCGGGGCGGCCAGCAGGCTGACGGGTCCGGTCACCGGGATCAGGGCGATCGAGCCGGCGATCAGCCCGAAGCCGACGGCCCCGCGCGCCAGATGGCGCGGGACGGACGCGCTGGCGTAGTCGGGGCCCTGGGCGGGCTTCGTGGGGCGGTCGAGGGTGGGTGTGGTGTTCACGGTCGCGGTTCTCCTTCGTCGGGACGAGGATCGGGCGCGGGATCGGACGGTGGCGCGGGCGCGGGCGCCGGATCGGGGGCGGGGGCGAGGCCGGGGCCGGTTACGGAGCCGGGCGCCGCCTCGGGCGTCGCCAGGGCGACCCGCAGGGCGGCGCGGGCCCGGTGCAGGCGGGACTTCATCGCCGCGTTGCTCAGGCCGAGCGCGTGGGCGACGGTCCGGCCCGGCAGGCCCTGCACGTCCCGCATGATCAGGACCTGCCGCTGGTCGCGGGGGAGGGCGCCGACGGCGGCGGCGATCCGCCGCGCCTCCAGGCGGTGCAGCACCGCCTCCTCGGCGGACGGTTCCGCGCCCGCGTCGGGCCCGTCCTCCGGCTCCTCGCCCCGCCGGACGAGCTGGCGGACCTGCCGGAGGCATTCGTTGCGCACGATGCGGAACATCCACGAGGCGAGCGCGCCCGTCGCCCTCAGGGTGCCGATCTTCCGGTACAGGATGATCAGCGCCTCCTGCGCCGCGTCCTCCGCGTCCTGCGGCGAGGCGCACAGGGACAGGGCGAACTTCCGCACGTGCGGCTGGGATTCCATGACGACGGTGGTCAGCGAGGCGACGTCGCCGTCCTGCGCCGCCTTGACCAGCCGCTCGTCGGGCCAGGAGAAGGGTCGGTTCATGTGCTCATCCTCGTGGTGTTCCGCGGGCTCCGGGCGGGGGCCGGTCAGGCCCGGCTCCGGTACCGCCGCAGCAGGTGCCAGCTGCACGCTCCGACGAGGACGGCTCCGACGACGACGAGGGCGGTGACGAGCATGGGGTCTCCTTCCGTGGTCCGGCCCGTGCGGCCGGTACGGGGATAGGAGACGGCGGGCCCCGAAAAGGATTCGCCCCCGCCGCGGAAACCCTTGGTTCTAGTGATCATCGCAACGCCCCAGTTCAGGGAGAGCGATGAGCTTTAAGCCCCGCGAGAACCGGCAGCACACCGGGGGCTACAAGCTGCGTGCGGAGCGGGAGGAATACTTCCGCCTCATGCAGCTCGGGTATGGAAACCGCGAGGCCAGCCGCCTCGTCGGCATCAACCCTCGGACCGGTCGTGTCTGGCGGAACGGCCGACCCGAGGGCGGCAAGAAGCGCCCCGTTGCTCCCGCACAAGTTGTGCGGG
>NZ_JBHYKM010000139.1:0-13461 GCF_042741435.1 Streptomyces sp. NPDC058955
CACCCGTTCCGCCCCTGGCGGAACGCCTGCCCCCAGGAACGACGGCGGGCCTACAGGCCCAGCCTGGCGCGGAGGCCGCCTGTCTTCTCGTCCGTGTCCACCGCCGCCGCCCCGTCCGTCACCGTCTCGTAGACCGCGAGGATGTCCGCGCCGACCGTGGACCAGTCGAAGCGCCGTACGTGGGCGGAGCCGCGCGCGCTCAGTTCGGCGCGCCGCGCGGGGTCGCCGAGCAGCCGGATCGCCGCCTCCGCCAGCGCGTCCGCGTCCTCGTTGGCGAAGAGCTCGCCCGCCGCGCCCTGGTCGAGGACCTGCGCGAACGCGTCCAGGTCGGCGGCGAGGACCGGCGCGCCGGCCGACAGCGCCTCGACGAGGATGATGCCGAAGGACTCGCCGCCCGTGTTGGGCGCCACGTACACGTCGACGCTGCGCAGCAGCCGCGCCTTGTCCTCGTCGCTGACCATGCCGAGGAACTCCACCCGGGAGCGCATCTCGGCCGGCAGCGAGGCCACCGCCTCCTCCTCGTCGCCGCGTCCGGCGACCAGGAGCCGGGCGCCCGGCCGCTCGGTGAGGATCCGGGGCAGCGCCTTCATCAGGACCGGCAGGCCCTTGCGGGGCTCGTCGATCCGCCCGATGAAGCCCAGCGTCTCGCCCTGCCACTCCGTCTTCGGCTCCGCGCCGGCGAAGAAGTCGACGTCGACGCCGTTGGGGATGACGACGGCGTCGCCGCCGAGGTGCTCCACCAGCGTCCGGCGGGCGTACTCGCTGACCGCGATCCGGGCGCTGATCTTCTCCAGCGCCGGCTGGAGGATCGGATAGGCGGCGATCATCGCCCGCGAGCGCGGGTTCGAGGTGTGGAAGGTGGCCACGATCGGGCCCTGCGCCGCCCAGCAGGTGAGCAGCCCCAGCGAGGGCGAGGTCGGCTCGTGGATGTGGACGACGTCGAAGGTGCCGTCGTGCAGCCAGCGGCGGACCCGCGCGGCGGACAGGAAGCCGAAGCTGAGCCGGGCCACCGAGCCGTTGTACGACACCGGCACGGCCCGGCCGGCGGAGACGACGTACGGGGGCAGCGGGGTGTCGTCGTCGGCGGGGGCGAGGACGGAGACCTCGTGGCCGAGCCGGATCAGGTGCTCCGCGAGGTCGCGGATGTGGAACTGGACGCCGCCCGGTACGTCCCAGGAGTACGGGCAGACGATCCCGATCTTCACGGTGTGCGCTCCTCCAGGTCGGCCAGCCAGAGGCGCTGGAGCATGTGCCAGTCCTCCGGGTGGTCCGCGATGGCCCCGGCGAAGGTGTCGGCCAGGGCCTGTGTCATGAGGGACGCCTTCTCGCCGCGGGTACCTGACTCGGGCACCTCCACGGGCGCGTGCACCTCGCCCTTCATGACGTCGGTGTCGTCGTACCAGAGGGTCACCGGCAGCAGGATCGCGTCCGTCTGGAGGGCGAGCATGGCCGGCCCCGCGGGCATCCGGGTGGGCTCGCCGAAGAAGGAGACCTCGACGCCGGAGGCGGACAGGTCCCGGTCGGCGACCAGGCAGACCAGGCCGCCGCCGCGCAGCCGGCGGGCGAGGGTCCCGAAGGCGGCGCCGCCGGTGTGCGGCAGCACCTCCATGCCGAGGGACTCGCGGTAGGCGACGAAGCGGTCGTACAGCGACTCGGGCCTGAGCCGTTCGGCGACCGTGGTGAAGGGCGTGCCGAGGGCGCGGGTCACCCAGACGCCGGCCAGGTCCCAGTTGCCCATGTGCGGCAGGGCGAGGATCACGCCGCGGTCCGAGGCTATGGCGTCCTTCAGGACGTCCTCGCCCTTGATCGCGAAGCTGTTCGCGGCCCGCTCGCGGCTCCAGGTGGGGAGCCGGAAGGACTCCATCCAGTAGCGCATGTACGAGCGCATGCCGGCCCGCGACAGTTCGGCGAGCCGCTCGGGCGTGGCGTCCGGCACCACGCGCGCGAGGTTGGCCTCCAGGCGCAGCACGCCCTTGCCGCGCCGCTTCCACGCGATGTCGGCGATCTTCCGGCCGAGGGCCTTGGCCACCGGTTCCGGGAGCTTCTTCACGGTGGCCCAGCCGAGGCCGTAGAGCCCGTCGGCCACCTTGTCCTTCAGCGCGCTCACGTCGCCGCTCCGCTTCCCCCGGCGGCCGTGGCGGCGTCCGCCTCGGCCGACTCCCTGCGTACCGTCACGACCCGCTGTCCCAGGGTCACGGCCGAGCCGACCGCGACGATCCACAGCGAGATCGGGAGCAGCACGTCGATCCCCGGCACGCCGAAGGCGTGCAGCCCGGCGAGACCGGCGGCGACCAGCGAGATCACCAGGCGCTCGGCCCGTTCGACCAGGCCGTTCACCGCGACCGGCAGGCCAATCGATTCACCACGCGCCTTGGTGTACGAGACGACCTGGCCGCTCGCCAGGCAGAAGATCGACACCGCGCAGAGCACGTTGTCGTCGCCCTGGCCCGCGTACCAGAGGGCGAAGCCGCCGAAGATCGCCCCGTCGGCGACCCGGTCGAGGGTCGAGTCGAGGAAGGCGCCCCAGCGGCTGGAGATCCCGGCCTGGCGGGCCATGTTGCCGTCGACCAGGTCGGAGAAGACGAAGAGCGTGATCACGATCGTGCCCCAGAAGAACTCGCCCCTGGGGAAGAAGACCAGCGCACCGGCGACCACTCCCGCCGTGCCGATCAGCGTCACGGCGTCGGGGCTGACGCCCCGGCGGAGGAGAAACGCGGCGAACGGTGTGAGGACACGCGTAAAAAACGCACGCGCGTACTTGTTCAGCATGGCCTTCCCGAGGTTTCGGCGGGCCGCGCGGTCCCATGACCACCGGCTCACCCATCGTAGCCACGCGCGTGGCGCCGCACGGGAGCGCACCCGCCCCGTCGCGTCGGCGTACCCCGGGGGGCCCACCGGTGTACGACGTATGGACGCGTCCCGGCGTCGGTGCAAAGCTCGAAGGAGCACCCCGCGGGCAGCGCCGGAGCAGCGCCGCGATGCCGCTCCCCCGCGCCCGCTCACCCCTCACCGCTTCGCAGCCGGGAGGACCACATGGGCGACAAGGCGCACACCCCCGCCGGAGCCGCCGGCAGGGCACCGACGGCCGACCGGCCCTCGGAGGTACGGAACGTGGTGCTGGTCGGCCACAGCGGCTCGGGCAAGACGACGCTGGTCGAGGCGCTCGCCCAGACCGCGGGGGCGCTGGGCCGGCCCGGGCGGGTCGAGGACGGGGCGACCGTCTCCGACTACGACGAGATCGAGCACCGGCAGCACCGCTCCGTCCAGCTCTCCCTCGTGCCGGTCGGCTGGGAGGGCTTCAAGATCAATCTGCTCGACACCCCCGGATACGCCGACTTCGTCGGGGAGCTGAGGGCCGGTCTGCGCGCGGCGGACGCGGCCCTCTTCGTCGTCTCGGCCGCCCAGGAGGCCGACGCGGTCGCCGCCTCGACCCGGATGGTCTGGGAGGAGTGCGCGGCCGTCGGCATGCCCCGCGCGATCGTCGTCACCCACCTCGACACCGCCCGCACCGGCTTCGACGAGCTGACCGGGGTCTGCGCCGGGCTCTTCGGCCGGGACGACCCCGACGCCGTCCTCCCCCTCTACCTGCCGGTGTACGGCCCCGAGGGCCCGGACGGCCACGCCCCCGCCACCGGGCTGATCGGCCTCCTCTCGGAGCGGGTCCTCGACTACGCCACGGGCGAGCGGCGCGAGCTGCCGCCGGGCGACGCCGACCGGGAGCTGATCGCCCGGGCCCGGGCCCGGCTCATCGAGGGGATCATCGCCGAGAGCGAGGACGAGACCCTGATGGACCGCTATCTCGGCGGCGAGGAGATCGACGTCGGGACGCTGGTCGGCGACCTGGAGAAGGCGGTCGCCCGGGGCGGCTTCCATCCGGTGCTCGCCGCCGCGCCCGCCGCCGAGGGCGGCGGGCAGGGCCTCGGCACCGTCGAGCTCCTGGAGCTGATCACCCGCGGCTTCCCCTCGCCGCTGGAACACGAGCCGCCCGCCGTCACCACGCCCGACGGCACTCCGCGGCCCCCGCTCGCCTGCGACCCGGACGGGCCGCTGGTCGCCGAGGTCGTGAAGACCGCCGCGGACCCCTACCAGGGCCGGATCTCCCTCGTCCGGGTCTTCTCCGGCACCCTGCGCCCCGACGAGACGGTGCACGTCTCCGGGCACGGCCTCGCCGACCGCGGCCACGAGGACCACGACGTCGACGAACGGGTCGGCGCGCTCACCTCCCCGTTCGGCAAGCAGCAGCGGCCGATGGCGCACTGCGTCGCCGGGGACCTCGCGTGCGTGGCCCGGCTCGGCCGCGCCGAGACCGGCGACACCCTGTCCGCCAAGGACGACCCGCTCCTGATCGAGCCGTGGCCGATGCCCGAACCGCTGCTGCCGCTCGCCGTCGAGGCGCACAGCAAGGCGGACGAGGACCGGCTCTCGCAGGGCCTGGCCAAGCTGGTCGCCGAGGACCCCACCCTGCGCCTGGAGCAGAACCAGGACACCGGGCAGGTCGCGCTGTGGTGCCTGGGCGAGGCCCACCAGGACGTCGTCCTGGAGCGGCTGCGCGGCCGCTACGGGGTGCGCGTGGACTCCGTCCCGTACCGGGTGCCGCTGCGCGAGACCTTCGGCGCCCCCGCCTCCGGCCGCGGACGGCACGTCAAACAGTCCGGCGGGCACGGCCAGTTCGCCATCTGCGAGATCGACGTCGAACCCCTGCCGCCGGGCAGCGGCATCGAGTTCGTCGACAAGGTGGTGGGCGGGGCGGTCCCCCGCCCGTTCATCGGCTCCGTCGAGAAGGGGGTACGGGCCCAGGCCGCGCGCGGGGTCGCCGCCGGCCATCCGCTGGTCGACGTCCGGGTCACCCTCAAGGACGGCAAGGCCCACTCGGTGGACTCCTCCGACGCCGCCTTCCAGACCGCCGGGGCGCTCGCCCTGCGCGAGGCGGCCGCCGAGGTCCCGGTCCACCTCCTGGAGCCGGTCGCCGAGGTACGGGTGCTCGTCCCGGACGAGTACGTCGGCGCGGTGATGAGCGATCTGTCCGGCCGGCGCGGCCGGGTCGTCGGCACCGACCAGGCGGGACCGGGCCGCACGGTCGTCCGGGCCGAGGTCCCGGAGATCGAGATCGGCCGGTACGCCATCGACCTCCGGTCCGTCTCGCACGGCACCGGCCGCTTCGACCGCAGCTACGCCCGGCACGAACCGATGCCCCCTCAGATCGCCGAACGCCTCCGCGAACAGGCCGGAAAGCGCTCCTAGTTGACGCGACGACAGCGGTTCCCGCCCGTCCGGCCCCGACCGGGCGGACGGGTTCCGGTCGCGGTTGTCCACAGGCGGTGACGCATACCACGCCGCCCGGTTACGCTGTGGTGCCCAGCTCGGAAGGTGTGCGGGGCGCGGCAGTCGGGAACAGCCCGCACAGGTACTCGCGGCGATGGGGGCGGAAGTGGCGATCGACGGTTTCGGACCGGGGGCTCAGATCCCCCTCCAGGGCGGCAGCGGCCTGACCGGGGCGACGAACGCGCTGGCGTCGGCCGCGTACCGGGACAGCCCGCTGGAGACCATCCAGGAAGCCGACAACGAGTACTACAAGACCACGCTCAAGAAGGGGAAGTGGGAGAAGCTGTTCCGCCCCGACCTGGGCGAGGCGTTCTCCCGCGCCGTGCAGGTCCGCATGCTCGGCGGCGGCCGCAAGGCGCTCATCCAGTCCTTCGGCGCCGAACCCCAGCCGGTCGTCGAGCACTGCCTGGCCGCCACCCACATCCGGCGCCGCCGGGACGTCAAGCTGACCCTGATCACCCTCGTCTGCGGCGTCCTGTTCCTGCCCGGCCTGCTGCTCTGGCTCGGCGTGATCCATCTGCGCCGCACCGCCGCCGGCTCGGAGAACAGGAAGACCAGCGCCATCGGCACGGTCCTGCTCTGGGCGGCCGCCCTCGTCGCCGTCCTGGTCCTCCTCCGGCTCCCCTACGACGGACTGCTGCCCAACTACCTGCGGGCGATGATCGTCGCCCCGGTCGTCGGCTGGTACCTCGCCGGCCGGGTCTGCCTCAACGCCGCCGTGGACCTGCGCGAGCGCTGGACCGGGCTGCTCAGCGGCGGCGGCGTCGGCGCCCACGTCCCCAAGTCCGTCCCCACCGACCCGGGCGAGAAGTCGGCGGAGGAGCTGCGGCTCAACCTGGAGAAGCTCTCCGCCGAGCAGCAGTCCAACGTGGTCTTCTACGCCGGCCCCAAGGGCATCCTCGGCCTCGGCACCCGCTGGGGCAGCTGGACCCTGGCCGAGGAGCTGGTCCCCGTGGACGGCCTGGAGATGCACGACTTCCGCGCCTGGGACCTGGTCCGCAAGATCCACGACCAGCTCACCCTGCTCGAGCGCGGCTCCCTGAAGACCGGCTTCCCCAAGCCGACCGTGAAGCACTGGATCGTCTCCCCCGTCGGCGAGGGCGCCGACGAGGTCACCCGCCCCGAGGGCGACAACATCGTCCACTTCCAGGTCAAGCCGCACGAGATACAGCGCATCTGCAACGAGCAGCAGTTCGGCGCCGGCAACCGTCACTACCTGGGCGTCCAGTTCACCCTCTGGGACGGGAACGTGGTGCTGACGATGATGGTCACCGTCACCTCGCTCCACCACACCCTGCGCATCGAGGTCACCGGCCACGCGCTGGGCCCGGTCCACGGCCTCTTCACCACCAAGCCCAAGGCGAAGACCAAGGAGGTCTCCAAGACCGTCCGCTTCTGGGAGACCAAGGAGATCCCGCAGCCGCTGCTCGGCACCGACGACATCGTCCGGCTCGCCGTCCGCGCCCCGCTCACCTGGTACCCGCCGGTCCTGGAGTTCCTCGGCGGCAAGATGAACCTCCCGGAGCCCTTCGGCCTGCGGCACGTCTGGGCCGGCCCGCTCTGGAAGAACCGCTTCATGGCCGACGACGCCATCCGCATGGCCACGCCCGTGCTCCGCGCCGTCCACACCGCGACGATCCGCTTCCTCGACGCGCACAACGTGGACACCGAGCGCTTCACGAGTCGGTCGCTCGTCCTCGGCGGGGGCGTGCAGGAGCCCGGGCCGAAGAAGGCCGACGTCTACGACGCCTGACCGCCCCGGCGCAGGACGCCGACGGCCCCGGGGCGGGCGCCCCGGGGCCGTACGGACACGACGGGTCAGACGGTGGCCGGCCAGGCGTCGGCCAGCATCTTCCGGGTGTCGGCGAGCAGCTGCGGCAGGATCTTGGTGTGCCCGACGACCGGCATGAAGTTGGTGTCCCCGCCCCAGCGCGGCACCACGTGCTGGTGCAGGTGCGCGGCGATGCCGGCGCCGGCCACGGCGCCCTGGTTCATGCCGATGTTGAAGCCGTGCGCCCCGGACGCCGCCCGCAGCGCGATCATCGCGCGCTTGGTGAAGTCGGCCAGCTCGGCCGTCTCCGCCGCGTCCAGGTCGGTGTAGTCGGCGACGTGCCGGTAGGGGACGACCATCAGGTGCCCGCCGTTGTACGGGTAGAGGTTGAGGACCGCGTACACGCTGGAGCCGCGGGCGATCACCAGCCCGTCCTCGTCCGACTTCGACGGGATCGAGCAGAACGGACAGCCGTCGTCGGCCCCCGGCCCGGTCGGCTTGTTCTCGCCCTGGATGTACGCCATCCGGTGAGGCGTCCACAGGCGCTGGAACGCGTCCGGCGCCCCGACTCCGATCTGCTGCTCCGGCTCAGTCGTCATGCTGTGCAGCATATTGCGTCGCCCGTTCGGAACGTGTCGGCGGGGCGAGGGAAGCCGCCCCGGGTGATCCTGATCCGATGAGCGCCAGGCCTCCGAAACCGCCCCGACAGGAACGCTGGGACCACCGCATGGAGCTGCCACTGGCCGTGGCCTCCCTCGCCTACCTCGCCGGGTACGCGGTCCGCGTCCTCGCCCGGGACCACCTGCCGCGGCTCGGGGTGGACCTCTGCGTCGGGGTCGTCCTCGGCGCCTGGGCGGTCTTCGTCACCGACTACGCGGTGCGGATGCGGCTCAGCGGCCTCCGCCCGCTCCGGTTCGTCCGCACCCACCTCCTGGACACGGTCGTGCTGCTCCTGCCGCTGCTGCGCCCGGTGCGGATGGTGACGCTCTACGACCGGGTCCAGCGCCGCCGGGGCCAGCCGCGGCTCAGCCTCTACGCCCGCGTCATGGTCTACTCCGGGCTCTCGGTCTCCCTGCTCGGCTTCACCGCCGCGCTCACCGTCTACCACCACGAGGCGGACGCCCCCGGCGCCACGATCGTCACCTTCGGCGACTCCGTGTGGTGGGCCTGCGCCACACTGGCGACGGTCGGCTACGGCGACGTGACCCCGGTGACCCCGGTCGGCCGGGTGGTCGCGGTCGGCCTGATGGCCTGCGGCCTGGCGCTGCTCGGCGCGGTGACGGGTTCGTTCTCGTCCTGGCTGATCCAGGCGTTCACCCGGGAGGACGAGAAGCCGGGGAACGGGGGCTCCTAGGCGTCCCGGGACGGGAGAGGCCCCCGGGGATTCCCCGGGGGCCTCCTGAAGGACGTGCCGGCCGTCAGACCTGGACGCGCTCCTCGACGATCTTGGCGATCTTGGCGATGGCCTCGTCGGCGGGGATGCCGTTCTCCTGCGAACCGTCGCGGTAGCGGAAGGAGACGGCGCCTGCGGCCATGTCCTCGTCACCCGCGATGATCATGAAGGGGACCTTCTGCTTCTGCGCGTTGCGGATCTTCTTCTGCATCCGGTCCGAGGAGGAGTCGACCTCCACGCGCAGGCCCTGCTTCTTCGCCTTGGCGGCGAACTCCTGGAGGTACTCGACGTGCGCGTCGCCGATCGGGATGCCGGTCGCCTGGACCGGGGCCAGCCACGGCGGCATGGCGCCCGCGTAGTGCTCCAGGAGCACGGCGAAGAAGCGCTCGATGGAACCGAAGAGCGCGCGGTGGATCATGACCGGGCGCTGCTTGGTGCCGTCCGGGGCGGTGTACTCCAGGTCGAAGCGCTCCGGCAGGTTGAAGTCGAGCTGGACGGTCGACATCTGCCAGGTGCGGCCGATGGCGTCCCGCGCCTGCACCGAGATCTTCGGGCCGTAGAAGGCGGCGCCGCCCGGGTCGGGGGTGAGCGGCAGGCCCTGCTTCTCGGCGACCTGCTGGAGGACGGCGGTGGCCTCCTCCCACACCTCGTCGGAGCCGACGAACTTCTCCGGGTCCTTGGTGGACAGCTCCAGGTAGAAGTCGGTCAGACCGTAGTCGCGGAGCAGGTTCAGGACGAAGGTGAGGGTCTTGTCCAGCTCCTCCGCCATCTGCTCGCGGGTGCAGTAGATGTGCGCGTCGTCCTGGGTGAAGCCGCGGGCCCGGGTGAGGCCGTGCACGACGCCGGACTTCTCGTACCGGTACACGGTGCCGAACTCGAACAGGCGCAGCGGCAGCTCACGGTAGGAGCGCCCGCGCGCGTCGAAGATCAGGTTGTGCATCGGGCAGTTCATGGGCTTGAGGTAGTAGTCCACGCCCTCGTCGAGCTGCATGGGGGGGTACATGCCCTCGGCGTACCAGTCGAGGTGGCCCGACTTCTCGAACAGCTTGCCCTTGGTGGCGTGCGGCGAGTAGACGAACTCGTAGCCCTCCTCCTCGTGGCGCTTGCGCGAGTAGTCCTCCATGACCCGGCGGATGATGCCGCCCTTGGGGTGGAAGACGGCGAGGCCGGAGCCGATCTCGTCCGGGATGGAGAAGAGGTCGAGCTCGTTGCCCAGCTTGCGGTGGTCGCGCTTCTCGGCCTCGGCGAGGAAGTCGAGGTGCGCCTTCAGCTCGTCCTTCGACGGCCAGGCGGTGCCGTAGATGCGCTGCAGCATCGGGTTCTTCTCGCTGCCGCGCCAGTAGGCGGCCGCGTTGCGCATCAGCTTGAACGCCGGGATGTTCCGGGTGGTGGGCAGGTGGGGACCGCGGCAGAGGTCCTTCCAGCACAGCTCGCCGGTCTTGGCGTCCAGGTTGTCGTAGATGGTCAGCTCGCCGCCGCCCACCTCGACGTTGGCGCCGTCGTCGGTCGACGCGGAGCCCTTGATGCCGATGAGCTCCAGCTTGTACGGCTCGTCGGCGAGCTCCTCGCGGGCGGCCTCGTCGGTGACGACGCGGCGGGCGAAGCGCTGGCCGCGCTTCTGGATCTCCTGCATCTTCTTCTCGATGGCCTTGAGATCCTCGGGCGTGAACGGCTTCTCGACGTCGAAGTCGTAGTAGAAGCCGTCCCGGACCGGCGGGCCGATGCCCAGCTTGGCCTCGGGGAAGAGCTCCTGCACGGCCTGCGCCATCACGTGCGCGGTGGAGTGGCGCAGGATGTCGAGGCCGTCCGGGGAGGAGATCTCGACGCCCTCGACGAGGTCGCCCTCGGCGAGCTCGTACGAGAGGTCCTTCAGCTCGCCCGCGACACGGGCGGCGATGACGGTGCGGTCGTCGGCGAACAGGGCGCCGGCCGTGGTGCCCGCGCTCACCGTCCTCTCCTCGGGTCCTGAGGCGGTCTGGACGGTCACACGGACTTCGGACACGGGTACTCCATGCATCGGGGCGCTGGCAGACACGAGGTGCCGGCGCCGGCGGCGCGCGGCAGAGACGAGGTGCCGCGTCCCCTCGATCTTACGGGTCCGGCCGCGCCCCGCTCACCGCTCCTCCTCCGGCCCGCACGCCTCCTCGAAGAAATCGAGGTTCTCGTAGAGGGACTTCATCAGCCTGTCCCGCTCGGCCTCGTCCACCTGCACCGGGACCACGCCGGAGGCGTCGGCGAGGCGGCGGAAGCCGCCGCGGCTCTCCAGCCGGCCGACGACCCGGATCGGGAGGCCGACGAGGTGGGCGTGGCCGGCCGTGCGGTAGTCCTCCTCGTCGAGGGTGACGCGGACGTGGCCGACGTCGGCGCCGCCGAGCACCCGGAGCCGGACCGTGCCCTCGCCGCGCGGCCCGGAGCGGCGGAGCCGGACGACGGCGCCGGTGATCCGGACCGGGACGGAGGGCTCGTCGGTGAGGTAGCGGGCGCCGGCCTCGCGCAGCGCGGGCAGGTCGCCGGGCGAGAACTCGACGGGCTCGGGCCGGGCGGCGCAGCCGTCCGGGATGCCGGCGGCCGGGGCCCATTCGAGGGCGATGCGGACGCCTTCCGTGCCGCGGACGAGGGAGACGAGCGCCTCGGTGAGCTCGCGGCTGACGCCGGCCTCGACGGCGGAGTCGAACGCCTCCATGCCGCCGGTGGCGCGCTGGTAGTCGACGGCCTCCCGGGCGGCGTGCAGGGCGTGGTAGAGCCGGACGGCGACGGGGCGGCCGGGCGGGACCGGCAGGAAGGCGGTGAGGGCGCGGCCGCCGGGGTCGGTGCCGACGACGACGGGTTCGAGGGCGGCCTGGGCCGCGGCGCGGTGCCGGGAGCCGTGGTAGCCGGCCCGGCCGCGCACGGCGAGGGCCCCGGCGAGGAGGATCTTGCGGGCGGCGGAGCGGAGCCGTTCCTGCACGGGCCAGGGCGCGGTGCCGGCCGGGCCCTGGGGCACGTCGCGCCACCAGCGGATCTCGTCGCTGGGGACGGCGAGGCCGGTGAGGACCTCGCGGGCGGAGGGGGTGGCGCTGCGGGCGAGGGCGGTGAGGGCCTCGCCGATGAGGTCCTCGCTGTCAGGGAAGGCGAGGCTGTCGGGGACGAGGAGGCTGGTGCCGCCGCTCCCGGGTCCGCTGCCGGGCGGTGTCCAGCGGCCGTAGCGGCCGGCGGCGCCGCCGCGCCGCTGCCAGCCGTGGCGGGCGAGGAGGGCGCCGAGGACGCGCGGGTCGACCCGGCCGGGGTCGGGCACGCCGTCGCCGCCGGCGGTCCAGGGGCCGGCGGGGTCGGCGCCGGGCACCGGGTGCGGCCGGTACGGCGGTGGTACGGGGACGGGGCCGCGCCCGGCCCCGTCCCCCGCCCCGAATCCGGGTTCGTCGATCGGTCGGTGCATCAAGGTCTCCCTCCCCGGCCGACCCGGGTCATGATCTCGCAGAGCGCCCGGTCGTCGAAGATCCGCGCCGTGGGGACGCGCACGGTGGTCCGGCGGCGTCCGGTGACCGGGTGCCCGGCCAGGTTCATCCAGTAGCAGCAGTGCCGCAGGTCGAGCCGGTCGTGGCTCGCTCTCAGCCAGTCCTCCGGGTCTCTCGGGACGATCATCACGACCAGGATCTTGTGCACGGCCACGGGGGTCCGGGCGAGCTTCACGAGGTGGTCGTTGTCGAGGGTGAAGGGGAAGGTGCTCCCCGTGGGGCGGGCCGGCAGCTGGTAGGTGCACTTGAGCTGCACCTTGATGGTGACCTCGTCGTCGACGGTGTGTCCGGGCGAGCCGTGGCTCACGTGCCAGTCGACGCCGTTGTCCGGGAAGGGCTGCGCGAGCGAGCAGCCCGCCGCGGCGGCGACGGCGTGCAGGTATCCCACCTGGAGGGTCTCCATGCAGGCGGTGGTGGCGAGTGAGCCGCGTGCCGGGGCCGCCCGCTGGGGCGGCAGCCCTCCCGACTCGGGCTGGGCGAGCGCCATGTGAACGTCCTTCCCCGTCATCCCTGTTGTGACCGGTCCGCGTACGCCGCAAACAGGGCGGGTATCACCGGATCGGGGCAGGGGGTTGGCCATCTGCCGCGCGGGTGCGAGGAGTTCGGGGATGACGACGAACTGGTACGAAGGGCCCCTGGCCGCTTTCGACACGGAGACCACCGGAGTGGACGTCGAGCAGGACCGGATCGTGTCCGCCGCGCTCGTCGTCCAGGACGCGGCCGGGGCGCGTCCCCGGGTGACCCGCTGGCTGGTCAATCCGGGCGTTCCGGTGCCGGAAGGGGCCACGGCGGTGCACGGGCTGACGGACGATCACCTCCAGCGCAACGGCCGGTGGCCGTCGCCGGTGATGGAGGAGCTGGGGCGCGCCCTGGCGGAGCAGAACGCGGCGGGCCGGCCGCTGGTGGTGATGAACGCGCCGTTCGACCTCACCATCCTGGACCGGGAGTTGAGGCGCCATCGGGCGTCGTCGCTGGGCCGCTATCTGGAGCACACCTCGCTGTGCGTGCTGGATCCGCGGGTGCTGGACAAGCATCTGGACCGGTACCGCAAGGGCCGTCGGACGCTGACGGACCTGTGCGCGCACTACGAGGTGGAGCTGGCGGGGGCGCACGACGCGGCGGCGGACGCCACGGCGGCGCTGGAGGTGGTGCGGGCGGTCGGCCGGCGGTTCGCGTCCCGGCTGGAGCGGTTGTCGCCGGCGGAGCTGCACACGCTGCAGGCGGTGTGGCACGCGGCGCAGGCGCGGGGTCTGCAGGCGTGGTTCACGCGGCAGGGGACGCCGGAGCTGGTGGATCCGGCGTGGCCGCTGCGGCCGGAGCTGCGGAAGGCGGCGTGAGGGGGCCGGAAACGGCTGAGGCCCGGGCCGCGGGTTTTAGGTCCCGCCCCAACCCGGGGGCGATAAATGGGTAGAAACACATACCCCCTAGGTGTGTAACAAATTCTATACCCCAGAGCAAAAAGACCCCGAACCCGTTGTAAC
>NZ_JBHYKM010000139.1:13471-16724 GCF_042741435.1 Streptomyces sp. NPDC058955
GGGCGCGCGCTCACCCCGCGCGTCGCGGTCGCGCGTCGCCCCCCCCCCCCCCCCCTCTCCCGGTGGGCGATACTGGGATCGAACCAGTGACCCCTTCGGTGTGAACGAAGTGCTCTCCCGCTGAGCTAATCGCCCGGGAACGGGTTGAACCATACAGGGCTCACGGGCCGGGTTCCAAATTCATCCGGAGCGCAGGCGGGCGGCGAGCCCGCGTCGGCCGCCGCGCATCATCAGGGCGTGGTTGGCGCGGAAGAAGGGGCGGCCGGGGACGGCGAGGAGGCGCAGCAGCCGGGCGCGGACCTCGACCTCCTGTTCGTACAGGGCGTGGGTGCCGGTGCCGTCGGGGGTGAGGGTCCAGCGGGCCCAGCCCTCCAGGTCGCCGTCGAGCCGGACCTCCAGCACGCGGGCCTCGGGGTCCTGACGCAGGGCGCGGGCGGTGACGTGGAGGTCGTACGGGAGCAGGGAGCGGAAGCGGGCGGTGCCGGTGGTGCCGTCGCGGGGGACGACGGCGCGGACCTGGGGCCACCAGCGGGGGTAGTCCTCGGCGTGGGCGAGGACGGCGTAGACCCGGTCGGGCGGGGCGGCGAGCCGCCAGACGCTGCGGAAGCGGTACCGGCACCAGTCCATGGGTCCAGTGTGGGTACTCGGTGCGGATCTGAGTAGCAGCGCGCATTCCCGGGACGCGGGCGCGGCGCGACACTCCGGTCATGGACATGAAACTGCCGCCGGCCGAGGAGCTGCGGCTCGTCGACGAGGAGCTGGGCCGACTCGACGCGCGCCGGGCCGAGTTGCTGGCCCGGCGGGCGTGGCTGCTGGGCGTGCTGTACTCCCCCGCCGGGCGGCCGGCCGCGCCGTTCGGGGGTACGGCGCCGGCGGAGACCTCGCCGCGCGGGGCGCAGAACGCGCTGCTGACGCTGGGCGGGATCCTGCTGGCGGTCGCGGCGCTCGCGTTCACGCTGGTGAGCTGGGGCTCGATGGGGATCGCGGGGCGTTCGGCGGTGCTGTTGGCGGTGACGTCGGCGGCGCTGGCCGCGCCGGCGGTGCTGCTGCGCCGGGGGCTGGCCTCGACGGCGGCGGCGGTGGGCGCGCTGGGGCTGGTCCTGACGGTCCTGGACGCGTACGCGCTGCACCGGGTGGCGCTGCCGGGGACGGACGGGACGGGGTACGCGGCGGTGGCCGCGGCGGTCCTGGCGGGTGTGTGGGCGGCGTACGGCGGGCTGCTGCGGGGGCTGCGGCTGCCGTTCCCGGCGGCGGTGGCGGCGGCGCAGCTTCCGCTGCCGCTGGGCGCGGTGGCGGCGGGCGGCGGTCCGGCGGTCGTGGCGTGGGCGGCGGTGCTGACGGCGGCGGCGGATCTGCTGCTGCTCGCGCGTCCGGTGGTGCTCGCGGCGCGGATCACGGCGGGGGCCTCGGCGGGCGTGCTGGCGGCCTGGGCGCTGCTGACGGGCGGCTGGCTCTCGGTGACGAGCCCGTGGACCGGCGCTCCGCTGCTGGTCGGCTGCGCCGCGCTGTGCCTGTACGCGGTCCGGGCGGCGCGTCCGGCGGCCGGTGCGCTGGCGGCGGTGGCCGGTCTGGCCGTGGTGGCGGCGGTGGGCGGTCCGGTGCGGGCGGCGCTGCCGTCGGACTGGGCGGTGCCGGTGTACGTGGTGTGCGGTCTGGCGCTCGGGGCGCTGTGGCGGCCGGTCGGGGCCGTGCGGATCCCGGACGCGGTACGGGCGGGGTTCGGGCTCGCCGGGGGCGGGGTCGCGGCGCTCGGGGTGGTGTGGGCGCTGCCGCCGGTGCTGGGCGGGCTGCTGGGCCCGGCGGACCGGAGCGCGGGCGTCTGGTCCGGCGCGCACGCGGAGCCGGTGCCCGTCGGGTATCCGGCGACGGCGGCCCTGGTGCTGCTGCTCGCGGCGGGCGGGGCGGCGGCGACCGGGCGGCTGTGGGGCCGGTGGGGCGCGGTGGTGCTCGGCTGGGCGCTGCTGACGGCGCTGCCGGTGGTCCTGGAGCTGCCGTACGCGGCGGGGCTCGCGGTCCGGCTGGTGGCGACGGGCGGGGCGCTGGCGCTCGCGGTGCGGCCCGGGGCGCTCACCCGCGGTCTGCCGGAGCCGGCTCCGGCTCCGGAGCGTCCGGCGGGCGCCTGGGGCGCGGCGTGGACGGCCGGGGCGCAGGCGGCACCGGTGGCGCCGGGTGCGCTGCTCGCCTGGACGGGTCTGGCGGCCGGGTCGGCCTCGGCGCTGCTGTCGGCGCTGGACACGCGGGCGGCGACGTTCGCGGTGCTGGGGGTGCTGCTGGGGCTGTTCGTGGCGGCGGCCGTGCTCGGTGCGGGTGCGGTCCGTGAGGTGGCGTCCTCGGCGGCGGTGCTGGCGGCGGCGGGGCTGGCGGGTGCCGGGTCCGCGGCGGCGGGGTTCGCGCCGGCCACGGCCGGGCTGGTGCTGCTGCTCGTCCCGGCGGGCACGGCGGCCCTGGCGGCGCGGTTCCGGTCGGCGGCGGTCGAGGCGACGGGGGTGGCGGTCGGCGCGGTGGGCCTGGCGCTCACGGTGCCGCGGCCGGCGGTGCTGGCCCTGGCGCTGGCGCTGGGCGGTCTGATCGCCGCGGCGACGGCGCTGCGGCCGGAGCGCCGGCGGGCGGCCTCGTGGGCGGCGGGGGCGCTGTTCCTGGCGGCGGCGTGGGTGCGGCTCGCGGTGTGGGGGGTGACGGTGCCGGAGGCGTACACGCTGCCGGTGACGGTGCCGGCGCTGGTGGTCGGCTTCCTGCGGCGGCGCCGGGACGCGGCGGCCTCGTCCTGGGTCGCGTACGGCCCGGGGCTCGCGGCGACGCTGCTGCCGAGCCTGGTCGCGGTCTGGTCGGACCCGTCCTGGGTGCGCCCGCTGCTGCTGGGGACGGGGGCGCTGGCGGTGACGCTGCTGGGGGCGCGGTTCCGGCTGCGGGCGCCGCTGCTGCTCGGCGGGTCGGTGCTCGCGCTGGTGGCGGCGCACGAGCTGGCGCCGTACGTGGTGCAGCTGGTCGGGGCGCTGCCGCGCTGGCTGCCGCCGGCGGCCGCGGGGCTGCTGCTGCTCGCCGTGGGCGCCACCTACGAGCGGCGGCTGCGGGAGGCGCGGCGGCTGCGGGAGCGGCTGGCCCGGATGCGGTGAGCCGGGCCCCGGGAAGCGCCGAGGGGGCGGGGGCGGGGGTGGGGTGGCGGGGCCCCCGGCCGGGGGGGGGGGGGTGGGGGGTGGGGGACAAGATCCCCGAGGGGTGTGACGAAGTGTCTGACACCCAGTCAAAAACGCCC
>NZ_JBHYKM010000139.1:16734-18237 GCF_042741435.1 Streptomyces sp. NPDC058955
GGGGGCCCGTGTGGGGGCGCCCGCGGCCCCGCCCCCCCCCCCGGGCCCCGGCCCCGGTGATCGTCTCCGGGCCCTCGTGCCGGGTGGTGGGCGATACTGGGTTCGAACCAGTGACCCCTTCGGTGTGAACGAAGTGCTCTCCCACTGAGCTAATCGCCCGGGCGCACCGCAAACATTACCGCATGTCAGCGGGGCTCCCGAACCACCCCGGGGTCATTCGTCGATCTTCCAGGGCATGACGATGCCGAACTTCCAGAGGTACCAGCCGAGCAGCGCGGCGATGATCACCAGGCCGATGACGGTGAGGGTGATGTTGCGGCGCCGGACCTTGGGGTCGAGGGCGCGCTGGGCGGCCTCGGTGACCTTGCGCTTGGTCCAGCGGAGCACGATCTGCGCCCAGACGAACTCGGTCGCCCAGATCGCCATGCCGGCGAAGATGACGAGCCAGCCGGGCCCGGGGAAGACCAGCATGAGGATGCCCGCGCCGATCACGGCGAGTCCGACGATGAAGACGCCGACCTGCCAGCTCAGATGCAGACCCCGGCGGGCCTTGATGAACTCCGGTGCTCGGGATCCCAGTTCGGCCTCGCCGTCGTTCGGGGACCCGGGGGCGCGCTCGTCACTCTCCGCATTCATGGGGCCAATTTACCCGACACATCAGCCCCACCGGTATGGCGGTATTACCCAAAGTTACATACCGCCGTCCGAGCTACCTGAACGATCACAAAACCGACAGAGGGGTTTACAACGGCACCGGAGGTGGCATGTCGATTTCGCCGACGTGCGAATCCCCGAGCGCACACTGAGCGAAAGGCCCTGGCGCTTATGAACACCGTGGTGAGCTGCGAGCTGCACCTGCGCCTCGTTGTGTCGAGCGAGTCCTCACTGCCTGTACCCGCGGGCCTGCGGTATGACACGGCGGATCCGTACGCCGTGCACGCCACCTTCCACACCGGAGCCGAGGAGACGGTCGAGTGGGTCTTCGCCCGCGACCTTCTCGCCGAGGGGCTGCACCGGCCCACCGGCACCGGCGACGTCCGGGTCTGGCCGTCCCGTAGCCACGGCCAGGGCGTCGTCTGCATCGCGTTGAGCTCGCCCGAGGGCGAGGCCCTGCTCGAGGCCCCCGCGAGGGCCCTGGAGTCGTTCCTCAAGCGGACCGACGCCGCGGTGCCACCGGGCACCGAGCACCGGCACTTCGACCTCGATACCGAGCTGTCCCACATCCTGGCCGACAGCTGAGCCAGGCCCTGTGCCGTACGGCGCCGTCTTAACTCGGGGAGACGGCGCCGCGCGGGCGGCCCCCGGCACGACCTCGGCGCCCCTCACCGCGCAGCCGGCGCGGTGAGGGGCGCCGTCGCGCTTTTACCGCTGTTTTCCGGGGCGCGCTAGAGTCGTCGCCAATCCGCGGGCGCCCGCCCGCGGCCGGCCAGGGAGCGTAGCGAGCTCCACCCCCACGACACCCGCATCGCCCACGACACCCTCGTGGATCTCAATAACAACGCC
>NZ_JBHYKM010000140.1:0-18001 GCF_042741435.1 Streptomyces sp. NPDC058955
CAGCCCCAACGAATACGAACGCCGACACCACGCGGCTAAGCTCACACTCGCCGCGTGATCACCGAAGCGTGTCCACCATCACGGGGGAAGGCCCGGCTGACCTGGGTGGGCCTCTCCCGCGTGAGGGGATGGCGGACAAGGTCCGTAGGGATGCCCGGCAGGCAGCAGACGACCTTGCCTGGTTCAAGATGATCGTTCCTGATGCGATCAGCCCGGACGTGGTGGCAGGGACGGTGACCATCTGGTCCCACGACACCGGCGACGGGCCGATCTCCGAGATCGGTTGGATGGTTCTGCCTGAATTTCAAGGACAGGGTCTCGGCAAACGCGCCGTCCGCACCCTGCTGGAACAGGCCAGGGACCAGCGCCGCTGGGGCCTGGTGCATGCCTTTCCGGCAACAAACAACGTAGCTTCGAACAGCATCTGCCGTTCCGTCGGGTTCCGCCTCCTTTCCCAGGCCGAGACGGCCTTCGCGGGACGCGTCTTCAAGACCAACCACTGGGTCATAGACCCAGGGCGGGACTTGCGCTGACGCTGGCGATCCCCGGGCCCTGATCTGTGCTCGGCAGAGCCCAGCCGACTGCGGTCTGCTCGGCCAGGGTGCCCAGGACGATCAGCAGGTGGGACTTGCCGGTGCCGGAGTCGCCGATCAGGCAGAGCGGTTCGCCCTTCTTGACCCGCTCGCAGGTCGCCAGCGCGTTGACGGTGGCGGGGTCCACGTTGGGGTGCAGTCATGTCACCCACATCGTCGCGATCGCGGCTTGATGCTTCAGTTCGCTGACGAGCGGGTCAGTCCGCGTCCTCGTCCGTGGCGGCGTCCCACGTCGGCAGACATCCGCCGGCCGCGGTCGTGACCTGGAGAACCTCACACCCCATGAGCTGCGCAGCCGCGAAGAGGCGCTGTCGGACCCGTTCGCTGTCTTCAGGGGGGAAGCCGATCCGTATCTGGTGGGGGCGGGCCGCGTCGTACGTGAGCAGCCAGTCGGTGTCTGCGGTCGCGAAGTGGTTCTGTCCCGTCTCGTCGGACGCGGAGTGCCACGATCCCCGGTCCGTGGTGGGAGCCAGGGCCTCGCGCAGTCGGCGCAGGCGCTCAGGGTGGTCATGGGGGCCGTCCGACAGGCGTAGGCAGCGGTGGATGCGGCGGCGGAAGGTGTTGAACCAGGGTGCCAGGCCCGGTTCCATGTCCGTGAGCAGACGGGTGTGGAGGTGCCCGCCGGCCCAGCCTTCGATGAAGGCTGCCGCTCCCATGGGATGGGTCTCGTACCAGCCTTCGTTGCTCCACACCACGACAGGCCAGTCGTCAGGGGACCCGCCGGTGAGCCAGCACAGGCGGTCGGCATCCATGGTGGTGGCCCAGACGAGCAGCCCGCCAGGAGTCGGGTGCAGCGGGAACGGGTAGCGCTCGCGATCCCGTTCAGGGACACCCGTGAGGTGTGCGCTCTGCCACTCGAGGCCGTTGTGCTTGTTCGTACCGAGCGGTGTCCGGAGGTAGAGGAAATCGCAGAACTCTCCCCACCCGTAGGTCTCGACGAGCCGTTTGTAGTCGCCGGGAAGCCGCGTGCCGATCGTCGTCTCCGCCGTGGTCCAGTCTCCGTGAGCGTCCACGGGGTCGGCGGGCGGCACCACGAGCTCGACCGGCCGGTCGCAGTCGGTCGCGGTTGTCTTCGCATCAGCCATGAGGGCAGCGTATGCAGCACTCCAAGGAGTTCTGGCCGGATTCTCCAGGCGGGAGATCACCTCAGGCGGCCGGCCGGGCCGTGCACCGCGGACCATGCCGTCCCGGTCGACCGCGCAGTCGACCGCGCACGATCACGGTTCCGTCGTTTCGGCTGGTCGGGATAGCGTGTCGCCCACTCGACCGCCTTGCGGCGCCGGTCGGCACGGCGTGGTCGGAGCAGGGAGGTTCAGTGGAATTCGACGGCTCGGGGGAGTGGAAGTGCTGCTGGAACGCGCGGAGGTGGAGATCTTCCTGGCTCTGGCGGAGGAGCTGCATTTCGGCCGGGTCGCCGAGCAGCTCGGCCTGACGACCGGGCGGATCAGCCAGACGATCAAGAAACTGGAGCGGCGGATCGGCGCGCCGCTGTTCGAGCGTACGACCCGACAGGTCAGCCTCACCCCGCTCGGCCGCGACCTGGCCACGGATCTGGCGCCGCTGGTGCAGGGCATGGACGAGGCGGTCCGCCGTGCGGTCGAACGCGCACGCGGGACCACCGGCCTGCTGCGGGCCGGGTTCCTGGGGGCAGCGGCCGGCCAGCTGCTCCTCAAGGCCCTTGAGGTGTTCACCGGGCGCCATCCCGACTGCAGGGTGACCATCCACGAGTGCCAGATCCATGACGCCATGACGCGGTTGCACCGTGGTGAGCTGGACCTCCTCATCACCGCCCTCCCTGTCTCCCAGGCGGTGGCCGGGCCGGTCCTGCTGTCGGAGGCTCGGGTTCTGGCCGTGCCGGCCGGATCGGCGTGGGCGGCACATGCGTCCGTATCCATCGAAGTCCTCGCCGAGCAGCCCGTGATCCAGTTGCCGCACGACCTGCCCCGAGAACTGCGCCACGAGCGCACTCCCGCGCACACCCCTGCGGGCAGGTCCGTGCCGCGCGGACCGACGGCCGCCACCTTTCCCGAGGTCCTGGCCCTGGTCGCCGCGGGCGAGGGCGTCTTCCCGGTCGGCGAGCACGCCCGGCGGTTCTACCCGCGCCCCGACGTCGCCTACGTGGACTTCAATGACGCCGCCCCCGTCCAGTGGGGTCCGGTGTGGCTGGAGAGCAACACCAGCACTCGCCTCCGCGCGTTCGTCCAGGCCGCCGTCGACGCCAATGCCGGTGCTGGCATCAACACCGGTGTCAGCGCCAACACCGACGCCAACACCGACGCCGGTGCCGGCGCCTGACACGGCGTTCGCCAGGGACGATTACCAGTCCCCGTGCCTCCCTCCTCCCTCCCGCGTCTGAGCAGCTGACTCAACGCGCGTGCTGGATCAGGATGTTGAGGAGCTCGTCGGGAGCGTCGCGCATGACGTTGTGGCCCGAGTGGACGGCGTGGACCCGCCAGGAGGGGTCGGTCAGCAGGCGCAGGTACAGGGGCTCGAACGGGGAGGGCGTGGTCCATTCCGTCGCGTAGATGTACTCCTTGCGGGCGACCGACGACAGGTCGGTCCGCAGGCGGATGGCCTGGAGCAGGGACGCCAGGGGGTGCGGTGTGGCCCGTGCGTCGAAGAAGGGCAGCGGAGCACTGGAGTAACCGGTGCGGCCGGTGCCGTCGAGGTACCAGGCGCGTTCCTGTTCGGTGACCAGGGACCAGCACGAGTCGCCGTCCTGGGGCACCACGGCGTCGACGTAGACCAGACCGCTCACCCGGTCGGGGACCCGGTCGGCGACTCCGGTGATGACCATGCCGCCGTAGCTGTGGCCGACCAGGACGGCGTCGGTGATCTGCTCGTCCTCCAGCAGGTTCAGCACGTCCTGCAGGTGGGTGTCGAGGTTGACGGTGCCGGTGAGCAGGTGTTTGCGGTCGCCGAGGCCGGTCAGGGTGAGGGCGTGGGCCTCGTGGCCGTGCGCGCGCAGTCCTCGGGCCAGTGGCTGGAAGGTCCAGGCGCCGTGCCAGGCGCCGGGGACCAGGACGAAGGTCGCCATCAGCCCTGCCCCACGGTCAGGACGATCTTTCCGCGAGTCCGGCCGCTCTGGGCCAGCTCGTGCGCCTCGGACGCGCGTTCCAAGGGCAGGCTGGTGGCGATCTCGGGGCGCAGCCTGCCGGCTTCGATCAGCGAGGCGAGCTGCCGCAGTCCTTCGCGATCGGCTTCGACGATCATGAACTGGCTGCGCAGCCCGAGCGGCCGCGCCACGTCGGCGAGTGCCGCTTCTGCCGGAGACGCGAGCGAGACCACCAGGCCGCCCGGGCGCAGCGTCTTCAGTGAGCGCGGCCCGTACTCCCCGCCGATCGTGTCGATGACGACGTCGACGTCGCGAACGAAGGAAGTGAAGTCGGTCCGGGTGTAGTCGACGACCTCATCGGCGCCCAGACCGCGGACGAACGCGTGGTTGGCCGACCGGGCGGTGCCGATGACGTACGCGCCACGCGCCTTGGCGATCTGGACGGCCAGATGCCCGACTCCACCCGCCGCCGCATGGATCAGCACGCGCTGGCCCGGGCGGACGTCGGCGGTGTCGACCAGCGCCTGCCACGCGGTGAGACCGGCCAGGGGCAGGGCGGCGGCTTGGGTGTGGGAGAGCTGGGACGGCTTGTGCACCAGATGCCGAGCCGGTGAGGTGACGTACTCGGCGTAGCCACCCGCGGGCCGCGGATGGCGAGGCATCCCGAACACCTCGTCGCCGGGTGCGAGGGTCGTGACCCCCGCTCCGACGGCCTCCACCACGCCCGACACGTCCCAGCCCAGCCTGACAGGACCGTCATTACCTGACAGTCCACCGCTGGAACGGTGCCAGGAGTCGGTCGGATTGACCCCCGCCGCCACCACCCGTACGAGCACCTCGGCAGGCCCCGCCTGAGGCCGCTCGACCTCGACGATCTTCAAGACCTCGGGACCGCCGAAAACGTCCTGGCCGATCGCCCGCATCATCATGCTTCCCCTGTTTCCGCTGGTCGGGATCGCGTCCCGGCCACTCAACCGCGCGGCTGCACGGGCCATCAAGGCACGATCGGAACAGGGCCGTTTAGCGAGACTCAAGGGTTCGGGCAGTGCCGGTGCCGGTTTCGGGGTCGCTGCCGGCACCGATGCCCAGTCCCAGGTGCGGTGCCAGCGCCATCGCCGGTGCAGCGGCCGCCCACTCCGGCGCGTCGCGTCATTCCATGGGGCGGCTGGTGACGTAGACGGTACGCAGGACGAGCGCGGCGGAAAGCAGCAGGAGGTTGAAGCCCATCAGCCCGTACAGTCCGAGGCTCTCGCTCACCCGCGGCCCGCCGTCCATGCCCAGGAGCCGGAGGCCCGCGAACCCGAGGAAGATCCCGACGAGGGCGTGCACCACGCGCCCGACGAGCTCGCCGACGACCCGCCGGTCGCGGGGGTCGGCGAAGAGCCGCACATTGACCCCGAGCCGGCCCTCCTCCAGCGCGCCGCCGAGGCGGTCGATGCGGCGCGGCAGCCGTCGCAGGACGGGCAGCAGCGCGATCAGCTCGTCGCGGGCGGTGTCACGGGCGCTCTGCGGGCCCAGCCGGTCGGTGAGCTGGGCCGACGCGTACGTACGCGACGCCTCCAGCATGTTGAACCCGGGGGAGAGCCGGACCAGCGTGCCCTCCAGGGTGGCCAGGGCCCGGAACACGGCCGCGATCTCCGGCGGAACCGCCAGCCGGAAGTCGGCCACCAGCCGGAACAGATCGCCGAACATCTCCACGTCGGGCGCGGACCCGCGCCCCAGGTGGCGGGCGCTGAACTGGCCGAGCGCGCGCAGCAGCCGCTGTTCGTCGACGTCCTCGGGACGGTCGGTGATCTCCAGGAGGGCCTCGCGCAGGGCGAGCGGATCGCCCCGGTCCACCGCGAGGAAGAGACCGCCCATCGCGTCGCGCAGCCCGGCGTCGATCCGGCCGACGGACCCGAAGTCGAGCAGGGCGGCGGTGCCGTCGGGCTGGAGCAGGATGTTGCCGGGGTGCGGATCGGCGTGGAAGACGCCGTCCAGCATGATCTGGTCGAGCAGCGTGCGGAGCAGGGTCTCCGCCAGACGGGTGCCGTGCCGCGCGTCGTCGGGGACGGCCTTGCCGAGCGAGGTGCCCTCGATCCGGCTCATGACGAGGACGCGCTCCGTGCTGAACTGCCCGTACAGCACGGGGAGGGTGACGCCGGCGTCGCCACGGGCCTCGGCGGCCCGACGCACCGAGGTCATGTTGCGGGCCTCCACACGGAAGTCCAGCTCCTCGCGCAGCGCGACGGCGAAGCCCTGCGCCAGGTCCCGCAGCCCCAGGCCGCGCCCCCAGGCGGTACGGTCGCTCAGCGCCGAGGCCAGGCGTCCGACGATGTCCAGATCGCGTTCCACGAGTTCCGCTATCCCGGGCCGCTGCACCTTGACGACGACCTCGGTGCCGTCATGCAGGACCGCCGCGTGCGCCTGCGCGATGGACGCCGCGGCCAGTGGGACCCGCTCGAACGCGGCGAACACCTCCCGTACCGGCGCTCCCAGGCTCTCCTGCAGCTGGGCCTCGACCTCGCTCCACGGCGCGGGCGGCACCTGGTCCTGCAGCAGGCTGAGCTCCTCGACGTACGCCTCCGGCAGCAGGTCCCGCCGGGTCGACATCAACTGCCCCAGCTTCACGAACGTGGTCCCGCCGGCCTGCAACGCCTGCCTCAGCTCTCGCGCCAGCAGCTCGTGCCGCACCTCGGGCGTGCGTCGCCGGCCCCGCAGGTAAGGCCCGAGCCCGTGCCGGCCGGCGATGCGCACCACGCTGGAGTACCGCCGCGCCCGCGCGATCCGCCCCCGCACCGACTGCGCCCACCCGAGCGGTCGTACGCTGCCCATGGGCGCCACGATGTCCAGGGCGACGAGAACCACCATCGAGGTCACCATCCCCACCCCGACCATCAGGGACAGCAGCGGCGCGAGGTCCCCCGACTCCTCCAGCCGGGGCCCGAACAGCCCCCCGGACACGAAGAGTCCGCAGGCCCCCGCGATCCCGACCCGCACCGCCCCGGCCCGCACCCCCAGCATCCGCCGCCCCACCACCGCAGGGGCCACGACCACGAGCAAGAAGACGAGCACCGCGACCAACACACCGGTAATCCACATGAGGCCCATCAATAGCACGCGCGTGCGAAGTCCCGGGGTGCTCGGGCGCCCCGGCAAGTCGTCGGACACGTACGAGACTTGGTCCTTTCGACGCCCCCACCCGCCCTCACCCGCCCTCACCCGCCTTCTCCTCGGTGCCGATGGTGCAGCCCCCTGCACGGCACGAGCGCCTGACCTGGCAGTATGCGGGGAGAATCCAGGAGAGCGGACGGCCGCGCGCTGCTACGGTCGGGCACCATGCGCTGGCTTCCCGATGACTTCGTCCACCCCGTCCTGATACCGCTGCCGGGCGGTGGCCACCACCTGCGGCCGATCCGGGAGGCGGACACCCCGCTCGACTATCCGGCCGTGATGGGTTCGCGCGAGCGGCTGTGGAGCATCTTCGGCCCGGCCTGGGGCTGGCCCGCCGCCACCATGACCTACGAGGCCGACCAGGCCGACCTGCTGCGGCACGAGAAGGAGATCGCCGCGCACCAGTCCTTCAACTACGCGCTGTTCGACGCGGCGGAGACGGCTCTGCTCGGCTGCGTCTACATCGACCCGCCGGAGAGGGCCGGCGCGGACGGCGAGATCTCCTGGTGGGTGGTGGACGAACTGGTGGGCAGCGAGGTCGAGCAGGCCCTCGACGCGCTGGTGCCGCAGTGGATCGCCGCCGACTGGCCGTTCGAGCAGCCGCGCTTCCTCGGCCGTGAGATCTCCTGGTCGGACTGGCTCGCCCTGCCGAAGCATCCGGACGCGTAGGTGGTTGTCGTTGCCCGTACCGATGTCGGTGCCGGGCTGGATCCAGGGGTGTGGTGGACCGCCGAAGGGCTACTGCCACCTGAGCGCGAGGGCCGTGAGACCGAGCCCCCGCCGGCGAGGCGCTGGTCCGGCGGTCGATGCTCACGCGGAGGGGACCGCTGCTGTACGAGCACACCCGGAATGCGCTGACAGTCATCACGTCCGGTTGAGAGGCGGCTGCTGAGCCCTCAGCCCGAGCCGGCGACCAGTGCCTCGCCGAGCGGGGTGCGCCGGTAGAGCACCGACCGTCCCGACCGGGCGCGGACGAGCAGCCCCGCGTTCCGCAGGATGGCGAGGTGGTCCCCTACCGCGCCGGGCGCCATGGCGAGGCTGCGGGCGAGATGGCTGGTGCTGGCCGGGGCGTCCAGCGCCACCAGCAGCCGGGCTCGGGCGCGGCCGACCAGGGCGGTCAGCGCATCCGGCTGGGGGAGGGTCTCCTGTTCGCCCCAGAGGGCGGCGGTGCCGCGGGCACGATAGACCAAGGTCCTCGGCCAGGGGTCCTCCAAGTGGGCGGCGATATGCCCGACGATGGCCGAAGGGATCAGCAGGAGCCCGTCGCCGGCGAGGCGGACGGTCCCGCCTCGGAAGAAGTCGATCTCGATGCCGCCGGCGCGCCAGGCGACGCCCGGGTGCAGGCTCTCGATCGCCGTGGCCCATCCGTGTTCGCCGATCACACCCACCCGGTGCACGACATCGCGCTCACAGATCGCGCGCAATTGCGGCCAGTCCGCGGCGAGCAGCTCGTGCCACGCCCGGTCCATCGCCTCGGCGATCCGTGCGACGGCGTCCGGCGAGCCCAGCACCGCGCGTACGCGGGGATCACGGGCGGACGGGCCGGCCGCGGTGGCGGCGTACTCGACGCGGGCCGCTTCCGGCGGCGTGGCCCGGATGACGGCCAGGTCGTCGGCCCAGGTCTGGTTGAGGCCGCGCGGGGGCGGGGCGACGAAGTTCGGTCCGCCCTGCGGGGCCTGCAGTGCGAGGACGGCGTCCAGTTCGGTCTCGCGGCGAAGCCGCTCGAAGGCGGGCAGGAGCCGGGCGGCCCAGGCGCGCGGCAGCGGCCGGCTTTGGCCGGCGAGCGAGCGCAGCAACAGACAGAGGTCCAGCGCGGGCGACAGCGCGAAGCGGCTGCGCAGCAGGTCTTCCAGGGGGACTTCGAAGCGCAGCACCCCGCCATGCTACTCCCGGGCGCCCGCTCGGATTCGTCCAGCGACGAATCATTCGTGAAGGTCGCAGGCGTACGTCGAGGCTGGGCGCCATGACCCCCATCGCCGCACCCCTGCAAGGCAACCACCGTGCCACCTACCGGGAGGTCCTGGCCGAGCCGCGCTTCCGGCTGCTCTTCGCGACCCGTACCGTCGCGATCACCGCGGACGCGCTGCGGATCACCACGTTCTCGGTTCTGGTCTTCGCCACCACCGGCTCCGCGCTGTGGAGCGCCCTGGCCTTCGGCATCGGCTTTCTCCCGCAGTTGCTGGGCTCGCTGCTGCTGGGCTCACTCGCCGACCGACTGCCGCCCCGCGCACTCATCGCCGGCGGCTACGCCTTGGAGTGCGCCGCCGCCCTGCTGCTCGCCCTGGTCCGGATGCCGATCGCGGCAAGCCTCGGCGTCGTGGCGCTGGTCGCCCTCGCCACACCGGTGTTCAGCGGCGCGTCGAGTCGGCTGGTCGCGCAGTGGCTGGAGGGCGACGCCTACGTGCTGGGCCGCTCACTGAACAACATCGCCGCGTCCGCCGCGCAGTTGCTCGGCCTGGCGCTGGGCGGCGCGGTCGTCGCCGTACTCGGACCGCACCGGGCGCTCACGGTCAGCGCCGTCCTCTACCTCGGCTGCGCACTCGCCATCCGCATCCGCCTGCCCCGGCTGCGGCCGGGAGGGTCCGGCGGCACCTCGGACGACGCTCGGGGCGATGGAGGCCCCGTCCGGACAAGCCTGTACGGTGCCGGCCTGCTGCTGCGCGGACACACGGTACGACGACTGATGCTGGCCCAGTGGCTGCCGCCCGCGTTCGTGGCGGGCGCGGAGGGCCTGATCATCGCCTACGCGGGAGGACACCACTTCGCGCCCGGCTGGTACGCGGTCCTGATGGGCTGCCTCCCGGTCGGGATGCTGGTCGGCGACCTGCTGGTGGGACGACTGCTCCGGCCGCCGACCCGGGAACGACTGGTGGTCCCGTTGATCGCGCTGATGGGCCTGCCACTGGTCGGCTTCGCCGCCGGGCCCGGAGTGGCCGTCTCGTCCGGGCTGCTGCTGCTCTGCGGCTTCGGATTCGCCTACGGCCTCGGCGTGCAACGCCCGTTCCTGGACGCCCTGCCGCAGGAGGGCCAGGGCCAGGCCTTCGGCCTGCTCGGCTCCGGCGGCATGACGCTGCAGGGCGTCGGCCCTGTCTGCTTCGGCGCGGTGGCCGCAGGCATCGGAACGGGCGGCGCGATCGCCCTGGCGGGAGGCGCGGCCGTGCTGACCGCCGGCTGGATCCTCACCTGGCTTCCACGCGCACGCCCGGTCCCTGCCCCGAACTCCGCGACGGAGTCGGAGAACGGCACCGGTCAGCATCCCTGTGGCTCTCCCGCGCGGTGACCGTCGCAGGTCGGGCGGACGGCACGCCGTCACATACGCCACCCCCCCTCTCGGTCTCTCCGAGAGACAGATCGTCCCGGCAGAGGGGTCCTCGGGAGCGGCAAGCCGGCCGTTCGAACCGGGACCGCGTACGGGATCTTGAGACCACGAACCACCCATGGAAGGCTCATGCCGCATGATCGATGAATTCGCGAAGGACACCCTGCACGGGCGAATGCGGCGGGACCGCGAGGCGCTGCTTTGGAAACTCGACGGCCTGTCCGAATACGACGCCCGCAGACCGCTGACGGCGACCGGGACCAACCTCCTCGGCCTGGTCAAGCACGTGGCCACCGTCGAGGCCAGGTACTTCGGCGAGGTCTTCGGCCGCCCTTCCCCGGAACCGCTGTGCCGGTGGCAGGACTCCGACGGCAGCGACCAGTGGGCGGCCGAGGGGGAGACCCGCGAACAGATCATCGGGTTCTACCGGCGCACGTGGGAACACGCGGACGCGACGATCGACGCGCTTCCCCTCGACGCCCCCGGCCACGTGCCGTGGTGGCCGGAGCCGTATTCCGATACGAACCTGTTCGCCGTCATGACACATGTCCTCGGAGAGACCGTCCGGCATGCCGGGCACGCCGACATCCTGCGCGAGGGCCTCGACGGCCGGACCGGCCTCCGCCCCGAACACGAGACGCCGATCGACGAGGAAGCCCGCGCGGCCCACCGCGCGAAGATCGAGCAGGCCGCGAGGTCGGCCGCCGCCAGGAAGGCTTAGCCGGACACGCCAGGCGACCTGACGGCCGCACCGCCCCGGAGGCTAGCTCTCCGGCTGGGTCCATCGCTTGACGACGCGCGGCGGGGAAGACGGAGCGGGCCAGACCTGAAGCCGGACCTCTTCGGTCGCTTCGGGCCCCTCGTACGATTCGAGCCGGCGGACTGCTGCGGCGAGGTTTCGGCGAGAGGCCCGGGCTCGGGTCCAGCCGGCGGGCACGTCGAAACGTGCCGCGTCGGCGAGGTAGTCGGTGCAGCCCATCACGATGAGCCGCCCCGAGGGAGCGTGGAAGCTCGCCTCCACGACGTGGTCGAAGTCGTCGCTGTCGTCGTCCGGCCGGTCCGCGAGGACGTGGACACCGACCGCCACGGTGCTGTTGACGGCGGTACCGATGGCCAGGGCATCTTCCGTGACGGCGAGCCCGTCACGGATGGTCTGGTCGGTCCACACGTCACCGAAGTCACCTTCGGATTCCTCGTCCAGGACGTGGATCTGGAAGTAGTCCGCGAAGAGTTCAAGGTCGGTCGCCATGGAGGCATCATCCCTGCTGCTCAGGAACGACGGCACGGCACGGTGGGCTGCGAGGTGCCCGACGGGAAAACCCCACGACGAGAGCGACCAACGGGTTCGCGCCCGTGCCGAGCACGCCTTCGCCACATGCAGACCTGAATGATCCTGCGCGACGACCGCCGCTCGGGAGACGACGGCGTGCGCCGCGCGACGCAAGGCGCCGCGCACCCGCGCCACCTCGTGCAGACCGGCCTTGGGGATCGTCAGGACAGCCGACATCGGTCGCCCCGACGTTCCCCAAGGCCGGAGGCGGCTCCCCACCCGCAGTCTTGGAGAAGAACGGGGATCAGGCGAGGCAGAACTCGTTGCCCTCGATGTCCTGCATCGTGATGCACGACTCGTTGACGCCATCGGCGCGCTGCGTCAGCACGTGCTTCCCGCCGAGCGCCATCAGCCGTGCGCATTCGGCTTCGAGTGTGGCCAGACGCTCCTCACCCACGAGCCCCGCGCCGACCCGCACATCGAGATGCACCCGGTTCTTCACGACCTTGCCCTCGGGAACCCGCTGGAAGAGCAGGCGCGGGCCCACACCCGTGGGATCAGTGCACGCGAAGTAGATCTCATCCTCGGGCGGCAGCGTGTGGTGGTACTCCTCCCACGTGGCAAAACCCTCCGGAACCGCCGGAATGACGTACCCCAGCACCTCGCACCAGAAGGCGGCGAGGCGCGCAGGCTCCGCGCAGTCGAAGGTCACTTGAAACTTCTTGATCGTTGACATCGGCGCACGATAACAGGGACCTGCTCATCTCCCCAGGTCGGGAGCCCCAGGCCGGGAGGGCGGCACGCGGTCGGGTGAAGGCGCTGGCCACCCGCTGGCGCGGCGTGCGGCCGCAAGGGCAGGCGGAGGTGGGGCTACTGGTGGTGGACGCGGGCGTGTTGCCGCTGGTGGAGCGGCAGCTTCGGGGCTGCCGGGTGACAGGATCTGACCTCCGGACCCGGACCTCGCATGTGCCGTACTCGTCCGCTTCCAGGACGAGTACGGCGCCGGGCTCCGTCGGGTGGCGTCGACGGCCGGGTGGACAGTGCGACGCGTACGTCGCCCATCAAACCCTGCGTCGGAAACCCGACGACCTCACCGCGTGCGGCGATGACGCGGAAGGCCCGACACCTCCCACCTGGCCCGCAGCCCTGATGCTGATCCGCTTGCCGGGAATCTGATCCCCCTCAACGGGGTTGGTGGGGAACGAGCCGATCATTGGAGGGTCATGCGAGCGATACAGGTGTACGAAGTGGGCGGTCCCGAGGTGCTGGGGGAGGCCGAGGTGGACCAGCCGCGGCCGGGTCCGGGCGAGGCGGTCGTGGAGGTCGCCGTATCCGGGGTCAACTTCCTCGACGTCTACCACCGCGAGGGTCGATACGTTCTCCCGCTGCCCTTCACCCCGGGCGCTGAGGGTGCCGGCACGGTCGTCGAAGTGGGACCCGGCGTCGTCGACGTCGCGGTGGGGGACCGGGTCGGTTGGGTGGAGATTCCCGGCACGTATGCCGAGCGGGCCGTCGTGGACTCCTCCCGGCTGGTCCCGCTGCCCGACGACATCGGCTTCGAGACAGCCGCCGCCGTGCTCCTCCAAGGCATGACCGCGCACTATCTCGTCAAGGACGCCTACCCGGTTCAGGAAGGCGACACGGTGCTCGTGCACGCGGCCGCCGGCGGCATGGGGCTGCTTCTGACCCAGCTCATCACCCACCTCGGCGGCAGGGTGATCGGCACGACGTCGACCACGGCGAAGGCCGAGCTGGCGAAGCGTGCCGGGGCCGCCGAGGTGATCCTCTCCTCCGAGGTCGACGATCTCGCGGCCGAGGTGAGGCGGCTCAACGGCGGTCAGGGACTGCCGGTCGTCTTCGACGGCGTCGGCGCGCACACCTTCGACGCGAGCCTCGCCAGCCTGCGACCCCGCGGCCATCTCGTGCTCTTCGGCGCGGCAAGTGGCGCCGTGCCGCCGTTCGATCCGATCCGGCTCGCCCACGGCGGTTCGCTGACCCTGATCCGGCCCAGCCTCGGGGACTTCATCGCCGACCGGTCCGAACTGCTCCGACGGGCCGCCGAGGTGTTCGAGTGGGTGCGCTCCAAGGCACTTGAGGTCACCGTGACGGGCCGCTACGCCTTGTCCGAGGCCGCCCAGGCCCACAGCGATCTGGAGGCCCGGCGCACCACCGGCAAACTGCTCGTCATACCCGATGCAGCCGCTATCGGACACGGCGAGGAGACGCGCAGCTGACGCAGGGCTCCGCTGGGTGACACGGCGGGATACCTGGGTCCCGTACCTGGGGTCCCGTACCGGCAGTCACGCAGGATCTTGCAGGTCTTCATGCGGGCGAAGGTGTGCTCGATGTGGGGGCGCACCTGCTTGCGGGACTTGTTGTGGGCCTGTTTCCAGTCGGGCGGTTCCTCGCCCTTGCGGCGGTGGTACGGCGTGACCAGCCCGCTGCCCGGGTAACCGCCGTCGGCGATCGTGGTGCTCCTGCCGGCGGCGACCTTGGCGCCGGATTCGGCCCGCGCCCGGCAGCCGTGGCGGTTGCCCGGCAGCGGCCGGCCGACCACGATCAGCACCGTGTCCGTCGCGAACTGCTTACGGGGCCGCAGCGCCAGCTTCGGCCCGAGATGGTCGATGACGCGGTCGGCGGCCGACTTCGATACCCCGAACAGCGGGGCCAGTTGGCGCAGCGTCAGGTTGATCCGCCATTTGGCGGCGACCAGCAGCGCCCGGTTTTCCAGCGGCAGGTTTTCACGGCCGGCCCGGCCCGGAGCGTCGGCGCCCTCGCGGCGGAGCTGGGTCACCAACTGCGGGCCTGGCGGACAGCGGAATCGACGCTGGTGAGGCCCTGGCTCAGCTGCCGTACAAGGAACAGGACGGGGCCCGACCGGATTCGAACCGGCGTCCTCCTACATGCGGTGAAGGCGCGACGACCACTGCGCTACGGACCCCGTCCCGTCAGGGATCATATGAAACCTCCGGCCGCTCGACTGGCCAGGGCTGAGTGGCTGGTACCGGAGGGCGACTGGTGGTCAAGGATCCGTGCATGCTGACGCTGCTTACGGGCCCTCATGTGTTCTGATTCCTGGTCTCGTGCCTGTCTGTCGTTCTGTGCGGCACGAGTGGTGGTGAGGTGAGGTGGTGGGAAAGAGCCGTCGCCCGTGCAGGGATGGCCTGCCGGAGGACGAGGGGGTGACCGGGAGGTCGGCCTGCGGTCGTCAGGACCGGTGGGCCCGGCTCGTGCCGGCCGGGGACAACGAGCGGCCTCGACCGGTCTGCGCGGCGCGCCGGGTTCGTGGGGCGAGGGTTCCGTCACGCTTCTGGTGGGCGTCGTGCGAGAGTGATCACCCAGTGATGTCGGCCGACGGCAGGTCGGACGGCGAGGAGAGCGAGGAGCGGGCGATGGCCCTTGAGCGACCGGTGATCGATTCCCCCCAGGGTCGGCCGTCCCCTTATCTGCACATCGAGGATGTGGTGGTCGGCGACGGGGCCGAGGCCACCAAGGGTTCCGTGGTGTCGGTCCACTACCTCGGGGTGGCGCACTCCACCGGCGAGGAGTTCGACGCCTCCTGGAACCGTGGCCAGGCCTTCGAGTTCACCCTGGGTGGAGGACAGGTCATCAAGGGCTGGGAGATGGGCGTGCGCGGCATGAAGGTCGGCGGCCGCCGCAAGCTGGTGATCCCGCCCCACCTGGCCTACGGCGACCGCTCGCCGTCTCCGGCCATCAAGCCGGGGGAGACCCTGGTCTTCGTGGTCGACCTGCTCTCGGTCGGCTGACGCCACGGCTGCGCCCTGCGGGGCGCGCTCAGCAGGTGTGAAGGGCCTTGGCCGGAGGCTGGGCCCTTCACACCAGCCCTCACGCGCGGGCGTGACCCTTTCCCCTGTCGCATCCGCCAGCCCCCGCCTCGACCTGCCCCAAGATCAATGATCAGAGGGCTCGCGCTCGGACGCTCGCACGAGGTCCGTCACGAAGCGGCTCAGCCGGTAGGTGGTCGGCAGCGCCAGGCGCCCGCACAGCGTGTCGATCCGGATCAGGGACCCGTCGACTCCTGACTCTCGAAGACGGCGCAACCGCGTACGCATCTCGGCCTGGTCCGGCGTCTCAACGATCACTTCCCACTGGCCCGCGTCCGACGCGGTGCGAACAGCGGGCCGCTGCCGCGCCTCCACTTGCCGCCGCATCCTCGTCCCCTGTCCTGACACCTCCCCAGAATCGACGCCCGCTGTCACGACGGCAAGGCGACGGGACAAGGCATGCCATCCCCCTCGGTGATCATCTGGCAGGTTCGAGGTCCGAGGTCCGAGGTCCGAGGTCCGAGGTCCGAGGTCCGAGGGTTCGAGGGTTCGAGGTCGGCGTGGCCGCGGCTCTTCACCTGGGGGACAGGAACTCCGGGACCGCTGTGATGCGCGCACGAGGCGGTCGTCGGGCCCACTGGCCCGGGGCCGTGCTGCCTCGGGTCGGAAGGCCGGTGCGGGGCCAGGGGATCTGACATATTCCGGAAGTCGTTGTTCTCCTGATCATTCCTGTGAGTACACTCCGCCTACACATCCGGGGGGGGTGTTCGCCCTCCGCACGTGCCCGTCTCCATGGCCATGCGTGCGGAGGTGCTGCGGACCCCTCGTTCCGGTCCTCGTCCACGTTCCCCAGGGGGATCTTTGGGTTCCGCTTTTTCCGGGCGTGCTCGCCGTGTCACCATGTGCACCGCGCTCGCCCTCTCCGCCGGCATGCTGCTGGCGTCGCCCGCCGTTGCCGAGTCGGCGCCTCGGCCCGTTCTGGAGCGGCCGCTGACCGAGACCTCGGCGGTGCCGACGCTCGACGCGCCGGAGCTGGACGGCACGGCCGGCGCGGCCGGTACGGCTCGTACCGCCGCGGCGACGGCAGTCTCGAAGCCCCGTTTCGACGTGACCGGCGACGGCAAGACCGACCTCGTCCACCGCACGCGGAACGGTTTTACCTTCGTGGCGCCGTCCTCGGGCGGGGAGCACGTCGAGTTCGTCACCGACGGCACGTCCACCGACCTCGACCTCGTCCCGCTCGGCGACCAGAACGCCACGGGCAAGCCCGAGGTCCTCTCGGTCTCCGCGACCGGCGCGCTCCGGCTGTACTCGGACGCCACCGCCACCACCGGCACGCTGCGGTGGACGGGCTGGGGCTGGAACGTCTACAACAAGGTGTTCTCGCCCGGTGACGTCGACGGCGACGGCAGGGCCGACGTCATGGCCCGCCAGTACAACGGCGACCTGTACTACTACCGTGCGACCGGGACGCTGACGGCGCCCTTCGCCGGCCGTGTGAAGGTGGGCCCGGGCTGGGGCGCGTACGACCAGCTGGTGGGTCTCGGCGACAACGACGGCGACGGCAGGGGCGACCTGCTCGCGCGTACCCCGGCCGGCCAGGTGTACTTCTACGGCAGCACCGGCGACAAGCTGGCGCCGTTCAAGCCGCGCAAGGCGCTCGCCACCGGCTGGCAGGTCTACAACCAGATCGTCGCGGTCGACGACCGCAACCTCGACGGCCGCGTCGACGTGTTCGCGCGTGACCTGAACGGCACCCTGTGGGCCTACTACGGCCGCGGCGACGGAACGTTCACGTCGCGGGCGCAGACCGGCACCGCCTGGAACAAGGTGGAGCAGTTCGGCGGGGCGGGCAACGTCCCCTCCGTCGGCAAGACCCTGTTCGTCGCCCGCGACAAGGCCGGGACCCTCTTCTGGCACCGCGGCCTGAACAACGGCAAGCTTGCCGCCCGCGAGCAGGTGAGCGACACCGGCGGCTGGGCGGGCGCGAACATCACGCTCTCCTACGCACTGGACGGCAACACGCTCCCCGACCTCCTGTACGTCTACCAGGGGCACCTGGTCAACACCTCCAACGACCGGGACCTCGGCGGCGGTTGGCAGGTCTACAACCGCCTCGTCGGCCCCGGCGACCTGTCCGGCGACGGCAAGTCGGATCTGCTCGCCCGTGACACCTCCGGCGTCCTGTACCTGTACCGGGGCAACGGCGCCGGTACGGGCTTCGCCTCCCGCGTCCGGGTCGGCTCCGGCTGGAACGCGTACAACCAGATCCTCGGCGCGGGCGACTACACCGGCGACGGACGCGCGGACGTCCTGGCCCGCGACGGCGCCGGCGACCTGTTCCTGTACCGGGGTACGGGCTCCGCGACGGCCCCGTTCGCGGGCCGGCTGAAGATCGGCGCCGGCTGGGGCGCGTACAGCAAGCTGGTGGCGCCGGGCGACATCAGCGGCGACGGCCGGGCCGACCTGCTCGCGGTGACCCCGGCGGGCGACCTGTACCGCTACCTGGGCAACAGCACCGACTCCGCGATCGGCTCGCGGGTGAAGATCGGCTACGGCTTCCAGACGTACGGCAACCTGTACTAGAAGGCCGACGGGCGCCCCGCACCGGAGTTTCGGCGCGGGGCGCCCTCTTCGTTTCCGCCCTGGGGGAGGCCGGCTGCGGTGCCGCTCCTTGCCGAGACGGGAGCACTCCTCCCTTGCGCGTGCTCGAAACCTCCGTCGAGGGTGGCTAGTAAGATAAAAAAAAAACGAGAACATACCGCCACTGGGGGGGGGGCGGGGGTGGGGGGCTCGGGTTCTAGCGCGAGACGGGCAGGGGGGGGT
>NZ_JBHYKM010000141.1:0-11830 GCF_042741435.1 Streptomyces sp. NPDC058955
GGGGGGGGGGCGCTGTCCGCGCAGGGGGCGGGGGCCGCCCTCGGGGGTCGCGGCGCCTTCGCGGGGATCCACGGTGCCGTCGGCGCGTTCGACGAGGTTCTCGCCGAGCGCGCCCGGCGCGCCGCCCGCCATCCCGTACGGCGGCACCCGGCGGTGTCCGGTGAGGAGGGTGACGGTCATCGGTTCCAGGAACCGCAGCCGCCGTTCCACCCCGTCCCCGCCGTGCCAGCGGCCCCGGCCGCCGCTGCCCGCGCGGACGGCGAAGGCGTCGACGCGGACGGGGTGGCGCCACTCCAGGATCTCGGGGTCGGTGAGGCGGGAGTTGGTCATGTGGGTCTGGACGGCGTCGGCGCCGTCGAAGCCGTCGCCCGCGCCGGATCCGCTGGCGACGGTCTCGTAGTACTGGACGCGGTCGTCGCCGAAGGTGACGTTGTTCATGGTGCCGGAGCCCTCGGCCTGGACGCCGAGGGCCGCGTAGAGGGCTCCGGTGACGGCCTGGGAGGTCTCGACGTTCCCGGCGACGGTCGCGGCCGGCGGTTCGGGGGCGAGCATGGAGCCGGGCGGGACGCGGATCTCCAGGGGGGCCAGGCAGCCGCTGTTGAGCGGGATGTCCTCGTCGACCAGGGTGCGGAAGACGTACAGGACGGCGGCCATGACGACGGCGGTGGGCGCGTTGGCGTTGCCGGGGAGCTGGGGCGAGGTGCCGGTGAAGTCGAGGACGGCGGAGCGCCGTTCGCGGTCGACGCGGACGGCGACCTGGACGACGGCGCCGGAGTCGGTCTCGTACCGGTGGGTGCCGTCCTTCAGGCGGGCGACGATCCGGCGGACGGACTCCTCCGCGTTGGCCCGTACGTGGCGCATGTACGCCTGGACGGCGTCGAGGCCGAACTCGGCGACGGCCTTGCGGAGTTCCTCGATGCCCTTCTCGTTGGCGGCGATCTGGGCGCGCAGGTCGGCGAGGTTGGTGTCGGGGTCGCGGGAGGGGTGGGGGGCGCCGGTGAGGAGGGCGCGGGTCTCGGCCTCGCGGAGCCTGCCGTCGCGGACCAGGAGCCAGTTGTCGAAGCGGACGCCCTCCTCGTCGATGGTGCGGCTGAAGGCGGGCATGGAGCCGGGGGTGATGCCGCCGATCTCGGCGTGGTGGCCCCGGGAGGCGACGAGGAAGAGGAGCGCGTCCCCCTCGTCGTCGAAGACGGGGGTGACGACGGTGACGTCGGGCAGGTGGGTGCCGCCGTGGTACGGGTCGTTGACGGCGTAGACGTCGCCGGGGCGCAGGTCGCTGGCGCGGCGGCGCAGCACCTCCTTGATGGACTCGCCCATGGAGCCGAGGTGGACGGGGATGTGGGGGGCGTTGGCGACGAGGTTGCCGGCGGCGTCGAAGAGCGCGCAGGAGAAGTCGAGCCGTTCCTTGATGTTGACGGAGTGGGCGGTGTTCTCCAGGCGGACGCCCATCTGCTCGGCGATGGCCATGAAGAGGTTGTGGAAGACCTCCAGGAGGACCGGGTCGACGTCGGTTCCGGCGGCGGTGCGGGCGGGGCGGGGGACGGCGCGGGTGAGCAGCAGGTGGCCGGTGTCGGAAGCGATGGCGCGCCAGCCGGGGTCGACGACGGTGGTGGCGTCGTCCTCGGCGAGGATCGCGGGCCCGTCGACGGCGTCGCCGGGGCGCAGGTCCTCGCGGCGGTGGAGCGGGGTGTCGGAGGCGGTGGCGCCGTCGTGGGTGCGGACGGTGGCGCGGGGGACGAGGGGGCCGGTGCGGGCGCCGGCGGGGACGTGGACGGGGCCGTGGGGTCCGGCGGCGCCGACGGCCTCGACGGTGACGGCCTCGACGACGAGCGGCTTGTCCATGGTGAAGGCGTAGCGGGCGCGGTGGTCGGCGGTGAAGGCGGCGGCCATGGAGTCGGCGGGGCCGAGGTCGACGGGGAGGCTCGCGTCGGTGCCGGCGTAGCGGAGCAGTACGCGCGCGTGGGTGGTGATCGCGGTGTCGGGCAGGCCGTCGGCGCGGAGCTCGGCCCTGGTGCGGTCGGCGAGTTCGCCGGCGACGGCGGTCACGCGCGCGTGGGTGCCGGGTTCGTCGAGCGAGGCCTCGACGGAGCGTTCGCGCAGGGCGGTGGCGTCGGCGAGTCCGATGCCGTACGCGGAGAGGACGCCGGCGAGCGGCGGGACGAGGACGGTGTCGACGCCGAGGGCGTCGGCGACGGCGCAGGCGTGCTGGCCGCCGGCGCCGCCGAAGCAGGTGAGGGCGTAGCGGGTGATGTCGTGGCCGCGCTGGACGGAGATCTTCTTCACGGCGTTGGCCATGTCGAGGACGGCGATCCGCAGGAAGCCGGCCGCGACCTCCTCGGGGGTGCGTCCGCCGCCGACCTCCCGGGCGAGAGCGGTGAACCGCTCGCGGACGACTCCGGCGTCGAGGGGCCGGTCGCCGTCCGGGCCGAAGACGGCGGGGAAGTGGTCCGGCTGGATCCGGCCGAGCATCACCTGGGCGTCGGTGACGGTGAGCGGCCCGCCGCGCCGGTAGCAGGCGGGGCCGGGGACGGCTCCGGCCGAGTCGGGTCCGACGCGGTAGCGGCGGCCGTCGTAGTGGAGGACGGAGCCGCCGCCGGCGGCGACGGTGTGGATGCTCATCATGGGTGCCCGCATCCGCACCCCGGCGACCTGTGAACCGAGTTCACGCTCGAACGTGCCCGCGTAGTGCGACACGTCCGTGGACGTGCCGCCCATGTCGAAGCCGATGACCCGGTCCTGTCCGGCCTGGGCGGAGGTGCGGGCCATGCCGACGACACCGCCCGCGGGCCCGGAGAGGACGGCGTCCTTGCCGCGGAAGTGGGCGGCCTCCCGGAGCCCGCCGTTGGACTGCATGAACATCAGGCGGATCCCGGCGAGTTCGGTGGCGACCTCGTCGACGTAGCGGCGCAGCACGGGCGAGAGGTAGGCGTCGACCACGGTGGTGTCGCCGCGCGGGATCAGCTTGATCAGCGGGCTGACCTCGTGCGAGCAGCTGACCTGGGTGAATCCGGCGGCCCTGGCGGCGGCCGCGACCCGCAGTTCGTGGTCGGGGTGGCGGTAGCCGTGCACGAGGACGACGGCGGCGGAGCGGAGGCCGTCGCGGCGGGCGTCGGCGAGGGCGGCGGCGACGGCGTCCTCGTCGAGGGGGCGGACGACCGTGCCGTGGGCGTCGATCCGCTCGGGGACCTCGGCCACGCGCGCGTACACGGCCTCCGGCAGAACGATGTGCCGGTCGAAGAGCCGGGGGCGGTTCTGGTAGGCGATCCGCAGGGCGTCGCGGAAGCCCTCGGTGATGAGCAGCAGGGTGGGTTCGCCGCGCCGTTCCAGGAGGGCGTTGGTGGCGACGGTGGTGCCCATCTTGACGACGGCGACGCGGTCGGCGGGGACGGGTTCGCCGGGGCCGAGGCCCATCAGGAGCCGGATCCCGGCCACGGCGGCGTCCTGCCGGCGGGCGGGGTCGTGGGAGAGGACCTTGCGGGTCACGAGCCGCCCGTCGGGGCGCCGCCCCACGACGTCGGTGAAGGTGCCGCCCCGGTCGATCCAGAACTCCCAGCGCCCGCTCATTCCCCCATTGTGGCCGCGAGGGCCTCGGCGAGGGCGGTCTCGGCGCGCGCGTCGAGCCGCCCTCCGCCGGCCGCGTCCGTCCGGTGCAGCAGTTCCTCCCCCGCGAGCAGCAGCAGCTGCGGCAGCAGGTCGCGGCTGCGCCGCAGCACCCAGCCGGTGCCGGCGGTCGCGAGCCAGAGGGCCGTCTCGGCGCGGGTGGGCGGCGGCTCGGACGCCTCCGGGGAGGGCTCGGGCCCCCGGGCGAGCCCGCGTTCCGCGAGGAGCCGGTGGAAGGCCCCGGCGACGGCCCGGTGGCCGTGTTCGCCGGGATGGAGCCGGTCGGCGCTCCACAGGCGCCGGTCGGCGGTCCAGGCCGGGTCAGCGAGGTGGAGGTGGACGGCGTCGTGCCGGGCGGACAGCGCGTGCACGACCGCGTTCACGGACCGCCGTCGGCGGGCGAGCGGCCGGGCCAGCGGCGCCGGCAGGCCCAGCATCCGTCCGGGGTCGGGCAGACAGGCGGTCAGGAGTACGGCTCCGGCCGCGTCGAGCGCGGCGAGCACCCGGTCCAGGCGGCGGGCGAACCGCCCGATGTCGAAGCCGTGCCGCAGGGTGTCGTTGACGCCCACGACGACGGAGGCGAGGTGCGGCCGGAGGGCGACCGCGCGCGGCGCCTGGTGCGCGGCGACGTCCGCGCTGAGCGCGCCGCTGACGGCGAGGTTGACGAACTCCAGGCGCTGCCCGGGCCCGGCGAGCCCGTCGGCGAGCAGCGCCGCCCACCCGCGCCAGACCCCGTCGGCCCGGTCGCCGACCCCCTCGCTGAACGAGTCCCCGAGCACCACGAACCGCAGCGGCGCGGCCCCCGCGGGCGCGGTGCCGGGGGCGGCGGGTGCCGGGTCCGGAGCCGGGCCCCGCTCCGGGCCGGTCCCCTGGGCCGGGACGCGGCCCTCCCGCACCGGGTTCATCCGCCGACCTCCTGCGGCCGGGGCGGATCCACCACGGCCCCGGGGGCGACGTCGGCGGCGCCGACCCGGCCCCGCGCGGTGGCCGCCTCGTGGGCGCGGAGGAAGGCCGCCACCGAGCGGTCCCAGGAGAACCGCTCCGCACGCGCGCGTGCGGCGGCCCTGCGTCCGGCCTCCGGCAGGGCCAGCAGGCCCCGGGCGGCGTCCGCGAAGGCCGCCGGGGTGTCGGCGGCCGCGGCGCCGGCCGTGCCGACGACCTCCGGGAGGGCCGAGGAGGCGCTGACGACGGCCGGCGTCCCGCAGGCCAGGGCCTCCAGGGCGGAGAGCCCGAAGGTCTCGGCGGGTCCGGGGGCCAGGCACAGGTCGGCGGCGGCCTGGAGGTCGGCGAGCTCCTCCCGGTCGGCGACGTGCCCGAGGAACCGGACCGGGAGGCCCCGCTCGCGGGCCCGCCGCTCCAGTCCCGGCCGCAGCGGCCCGTCGCCCGCGACGACGAGCCGGGCCGGCACCCCGGCGTCCAGCAGCCCCGCGAGCGCGTCCAGGGCGGTGCCGGGCCGCTTCTCCACGGAGAGGCGGGAGCAGAGCACCAGCAGGACCCCGGCCCCCTCCGTGTACCGGGCCCGCACGGCGGGGTCGCGCCGGCCGGGCCGGCAGCGCTCCAGGTCGACGCCGAGCGGAGCCCGTACGACATTGCTCGCGCCGACGCGGACGAACTCCTCCTGCGCCCAGGCCGTGGTGCAGACGATCCGGCCGTAGGCCCAGGCGGTGCGGCGGTTGAGCCGGTCGGCCGCGCGGGCGGCGAGCGGGGCGGGGACGCCCCAGGTGCGCAGGACGCCGTCCGCGGTCTCGTGGGAGACCATCACCGAGGGGACGCGGGCGCGCCGGGCCCACTCGCCGGTCCAGCGCAGGGTGGTGCGGTCGGAGACCTCGATCCGGTCCGGGGCGAGCCGGTCCAGGAGGTCGGCGAGCCGACGTCGGTCGGCGAGGACCCGGTAGCCGCCGGTGCCGGGGAGTTCGGGCCCCGGCAGGGTGACGACCCGGCCCTGTTCGGCCGGTTCGTCGGTGGCGGTGGCCCCGGGGACGACCAGGACGGGGTCGTGGCCGGCCGCGCGGTAGCCGCGCCCGAGCCGGTCGAGGGCGGTGCGCAGCCCGCCCGAGGTGGGCGTGACGAAGTTCGCCAGCCGCACGATCCGGAGCCCCTCGCGGCCGTACGAGGCACGGTACGCGCGCGTGGGGCCGCCGATCCCGCGCCCGCGCGAAGGCCCGTTCACGCGGCCACCGCCGTCCGCTCGCGCAGCACCTCCAGGTAGTGGCCGACGAGTTCGTCGCCGAGGGCCTCCCAGGTGCGTCCCTCGACCTCGGACCGCCCGGCTCTGCCGTAGGCGGCGCGCAGTCGGGGGGCGGCGGCGAGGGCGGTGACGGCCTCGCGGAGGGCGAGGGGGTCCTCCGGGGGCACGAGCAGGCCGGTGCGCCGGTGGGCGACGAGGTCGAGCGGGCCGCCGGCGGCCGGGGCGATCACCGGGAGCCCGCTGGCCATGGCCTCCTGGACGGTCTGGCAGAAGGTCTCGTACGGGCCGGTGTGGGCGAAGACGTCGAGCGAGGCGAAGATCCGGGCGAGGTCGTCGCCGGTGCGGCTGCCGAGGAAGTGGGCGCCCGGGAGGCGTTCGCGGAGGGCGGCGCCGCTGGGCCCGTCCCCGACGACCACCAGCCGCACGCCGGGGAGCCCGTCCACGGCGGCGAGGAGGTCCACGCGCTTCTCCGGGGCGAGGCGGCCCACGTACCCGACGAGGAGCGCGCCGTCGGGGGCGAGGGCGCGGCGCAGCTCCGGGTCCCGGTGGGAGGGGTGGAAGCGGGTGGTGTCGACACCGCGGCCCCAGAGGCGCACGCGCGCGATGCCGTGGTCCTCCAGGTCGCGGCGGGCGGCCCGGGAGGGGGCGAGGGTGCGGTCGGCGGCGCCGTGGACGGCGCGGAGCCGGCGCCAGGCGGTGGACTCGCCGGCGCCGACGTAGGTGCGGGCGTAGCCGGCGAGGTCGGTCTGGTAGACGGCGACGGTGGGCACCCGGAGGCGGGTGGCGGCGGCCATGGCGCGGACGCCGAGGACGAAGGGGCCGGCCAGGTGGACGAGGTCGGCGCGGTGGGCGGCGATGGCGGCGGCGACGCGGCGGCTGGGGAGGGCGACCCGCACCTGGGCGTAGCCGGGCAGCGGCAGGGAGGGGACGCGGACCACCGGGCACGGCGCGTCGATGTCGGCGGCGGTGTCGGGGACGGCCGGGGCGATCACGAGGGGCTGGTGGCCCCGGCGGACGAGGTGGCGCGCGGTCTGCAGGGCGCAGTGCGCCACACCGTTGATGTCGGGGGGAAAGGATTCGGTGACGATGACGACACGCATACGGGTGTTCTCGTCGCGCTCGACGTGTCCCCGCCGACGTGGATCTGGACGCCGGGGGAACGTCCCGTGAGCTTTTCCCGCCCGACCCGTGCGGCACCGATCCGATACGCGAACCGACACCGCGCGCGGTGCCCGGAGCCGTACCGGAAGGGCCGGGGACGGCCGACCGCTGCCGCGCGCGGGCCCGGTGCCGCACGGGCGGAGCCGGGACCGTACCGGCGGAGCCGCGGGCCGGAGGTGCCGCAGGCGGGTCCCGAGCCGTACCGGAGGATCGGGGGGGGCCGGCCGGTGCCGGGGCGGGGCCACGATCGGCGGGGGTGCCGCCGCAGGCCGCGCCGCCCCGGGCCGGGGCGGTGAGGGGGCCGGGTCAGACCTGGAGGTCGGGGCCGATGCGGTTGCGGACCGCCGTCTGGACCTCGACCTCCTCGGCCGGGTCGGCGGCGAGGCGGCGCAATCGCTCGGCGACGCGGACGTCGGCCGTCTCGGCGTGCTGCGCGGCGATCTCGCGGGTGGTCTCCTCGCAGTCCCAGAGGCACTCGACGGCGAAGCCGCTGGCGAAGGAGGGGTCGGTGGCCGCGAGGGCGCGGGCGGTGCGGCCGCGCAGCTGGGAGGAGGCCGTCTCCCGGTAGACGTGGCGCAGCACGGGGGCCGCGCAGGCGATGCCGAGGCGGCCTGCGCCGTCGACGAGGGCGCCGAGGGCGGGCGCGTCGGGCCCGGCGGCGCGGATGGCGGTGCGCAGGGCGCCGAGGACGAGCGGGGCGTCCCGGTCCTCGCCGCGCGCGGCGAGGAGTTCGCCGGCGGCGGCGCCGAGCGGGTCGGTGCGCAGGACCCAGGCGCGGGCGCGGGCGACGGCGTCCTCGCCGCACATGCGGAGGTAGGCGGTGACGGCGGCCCGGGCCACGTGGAGGGCGTCCCGGTCGACGGCCCCGGGGACGTCGCCGTACGGATCGCCCTGTGCGGACGGGCCGGCGACGGCCGCGGCGTCGAGCGGGTGGACGGCGTCGGCGGCGGCCTCGACGAGGTCGAGGACGGCGGGGTCCCGGCCGGCGGCCAGGTGGTGCAGGACGGCGGGAGGGGGGGTGGCCGGCGTCGGGGGCGGCCTCCCCGCGGCCGCGGCCGGCGGGGACCCGGCGGGCGGCCTGGTGGTGCTGGCGGGCGGCACGCGCGCCGGGGGCGCCGGCGCGGCCGGCGGCCAGCAGCTCGGGGCGGTCCTCGGGTCCGGCGACGGCGGCCAGGCAGCGGGCGGCGGGGCCGGCGAGGTCGGCGCCGCGCTCGTACCCCTCCTGGGCCCAGTCGAGGACGGCGCGGACGCTCCAGCCGGGGCGGGGCCCGGTGGGGCGCAGCTGCCGCTGCCAGCGGTCGAAGGAGCCGCTCTCCTGGGCGGCGCGGACGCGGGCCCCGACGGCGTCGCGCGGGTCCTCGGCCCACAGCCGCCAGGGGCGGGGCTCGAAGGCGTCGCGGACGGCTCCGGCGAGCTCGGCGTCGCCGGCCTCGTCCCGGGGGAAGCGGGCGAGGACGGGCTCGGCGAGGGCGCGCAGTCCGGCGTCGTCGTCGCGGAGCGCGAGCTCGTCGAGGGCCCAGGCCCAGTTGGCCCCGGTGGCCGCGTAGCGCCGGAGCAGCAGCAGGGCGTCGTGGCGTCCGTAGGAGGCCAGGTGGCCGAGCACGGCGAGGGCGAGCCCGGTGCGGTGCTCCTCGGCGTCGAGGTGGTCCTCGGGCGCGAAGAGGTGCGCCTCGACGGCCTCCAGACCTCCGTGGAGGTCGAGGTAGAGCCGGGCGTAGTAGAGGGAGCGGTTCTCGACGCGCCAGTCGTGGCGGGGGTCGGCGAGCACGCACCGGTCGAGGGCCGCGAGGGCCTCGGCGCGTGGGGCGGCGAGGGCGTGCAGGGTGCCGTCGCCGCGGCCCCTCTGCAGGAGGCCGAGCAGGGTGCCGCTCGGCGCTATGGCTGGATCGAACATGGGAAGACGCCTCACATCAAGCTGTCGACACGACGGGGTGGACCGGGGTGGACCGCGTCGGGCACTGGGCCCGTCCGCGCGGTGGCCGCCCTAGTAGGCCGCGGGACAACATGTCGGGCCGTCCGTCGTACGTCGCTTGTGCGCGCTGCTCATCTTCCTCTGCCTCTCGTCCGTGGCCCGGTCGTACGGCCGGGCTTGTCGTCATGATGACCGACCGTTTCCACCGCCGCGACCACATTTACGACACCGCTCCCACCTGGGGTTCAGCCCTCGTTCACCGGTCGGCGAAGAGCTCCAGGAGCTCGGCCTTGCCGAACATGCGTGCGGTGTCCACGGCGGACGGAGTGCCGGACTCCGGATTCGCGCCGCCGGCCAGGAGGGCGCGGATCACGGCGTCCTCGCCCTTGAAGACGGCGCCGGCGAGCGGGGTCTGGCCGCGGTCGTTGGCGCGGTCGGCGTCGGCGCCGCGCTCCAGGAGGGCGGTGACCGCGGCGGCGTGGCCGTGGTAGGCGGCGAGCATGACGAGGGAGTCGCCCCGGTCGTTGGTGAGGTTCGCGGGGACGCCCGCGTCGACGTAGGCGGCGAGGGCCGCGGCGTCGCCGGCGCGCGCCAGGTCGAAGACCTTCGACGCCAGCTCGACGACCTCGGGGTCCGGGGTCTCGCTCATCTTCACAACCGCCTTCCGTGCTCCGCCTGCGTCCCGCGCGCGTGTCGCCCGGTATCGCCTGCCCTTGACCTGCGCACGGCAAGCGCGGCCGTACGAGTGAATCGACAGGGTACTGCCCGCGCGGTGACATGACCGCGTCCGGCCGAGGCAAGGATCACGGCGTCCGTCACCCGCGAGCGGCGCCTCTCGGTGCCCCCTTACCCCACTTCGGCGCTTTCGCCACCCGGGACGGCGATCCCCGTCCGCCGGTCAAGTGAAAACGCCCGCTATTCACCCGAATGCACCTTTAGTCACATAGATACTTGCCGTGAACCTGGAAGGACTGATCGTGACTGTCCCCTCAACCAGGAGAACACCCAATGATCCTGTCCATCTCAGGCGTGGTCCTGCTCGGCATCATCTGCTTCCTGTTCTTCAAGAAGGACGGCCTCAAGGCCTCGCACGCGCTCGTCTGCGCGCTCTTCGGCTTCTACCTGGCGGGCACCGCCATCGCGCCGAGCATCACCGCGGGCGGCCAGAGCCTGGCCGGCCTGCTGGGCGGAATCAAGTTCTGACGCCTCTCACCCCCTTCCACCACTCCAGGAGTACGACGTGGCCCGGCGACCACTCCCCCGCATTCTGAGCAGCGGCACCGCGCAGCTCGCGCGCAGCCGAGAGATCGCGCGGTCGGCCGCCGACAGCGCCACCGACGTGCTCCATCCGCTGATCACGGTCTCCCGTGGTCTGCGGAAGCTGGCCGCGTCCGCGCGCGCCAAGTGGGCCGCGACCCCCAAGGAACGGCGCGGTCCCACGCTGTTCCTGGTCGCGGCCTGCGTCCTGGTCGTCGCCCTCGTGCCGTACGGGCCGCTGCTCGCGCTCGTCGCGCTCATGGGCGCCGCCGCGTGGAAGGGGCGTGAGAAACCGGTCGTGAGGACCGGCCCCGACGAGACGGAGATCGCCCGGCTGAAGGGCCTCTACGAGGCCCTGGTGCCGTACTTCTCCGTCCCCGAGGACCCCGACCCGCTCTTCGCCCACGGCGGCGACTGGAGCCGGGCCTTCGCCGACCACGCCTTCGACGACAACGGCCGCCCGACCCGGCTGCGGATCTCCTACCCGCCGTACTTCCCCGACGGCGAACCGGCCTCCCGCGCCCGCATCGAGCAGCTGCTGCACGCCAAGTCCGGGCGCGGCCGCGAGTACCGCTTCGACTGGGACGAGGAGGGCAACCGGCTCGTCATGGAGGTGCTGCCCGCCCTCCCGACCACCATCGCCGCCCAGCGGTTCGTCACCGCCCCCGGCGAGACCGTCCTCGGCTTCACCGACGCCGACGCCGTGCAGCGGACCGTGCCCGTCGTCTCCTCGGACGGCTCCGAGGACGCCCCGGCCGTCGTCTGGCGCACCGGACCCCGGTCCACCGAGCCCCACCTGCTCGCCGTCGGCCAGCCCGGCAGCGGCACCACCACCCTGCTGCGCTCCCTCGCGCTCCAGGCCCTCGAACACGGCGACGTGCTCATCGTGGACGGCGCGGGCGCCGGCGAGTACGCCTGCCTGGTCGGCCGCGACGGCGTCCTCGGCGTCGAGAGCGAGCTGTCCGGCGCCCTGGAGAGCCTGGAATGGGCCGCCCACGAGACCGAGCGGCGGCTGATCTCCGCCAACCGCGCCCGGCAGGCCGGCGACCCCGCCCCGGCGGACACCCGCCGCCCGCTGTGGATCCTCCTCGACCGCCCCGGCGTCCTCGGCCACCTGGCCGCCTCCGAGGGCCGCCCCGACCCCCAGGAGCTGCTCCAGGTGCCGCTGCGGCACGGCCGCGCGGCCCAGGTGACGGTGGTGGTGACGGAGCAGTTCGACACCGCGGACGGGCTGCACGAGGGGGTACGCGCGCACACCCGCGCCCGCGTGGTCCTCGGCCCCGCCTCCGCCGGGCAGATCGCCGCCGTCCTGGGCGCCGAACCGCACACCACCCCCACCCCCCAGGTCCCGCCGGGCCGCGGCTACGCCCGCCTCGGCACCGGGCCGGTGCTCCGGCTCCAGGTGCCGGCGACCCCCGACCCGTACGACGACGCCGTCGGCGACACCGCCCGGCAGGCCGTCCTCGACCTGCTGCCGGAGCGGCGGGCGGCGGCCACGGTGGCACTGGAGAAGGTCCCGGAGGCGGCGGCCGAGCCGACCCCCGGCCCCTTCCCCCGGCACGCCCCGGTCCCGGCGGAGGGCTGACGGCGCTCCCCGCCCCACGGCACACCCCGCCCGAACGGCGAAGGCCGGTACGGACCCCGCAGGGCGGTTCGGGCTGTGCGCGGGGCGCGCGCGCGGGGGGGCGGACCGGGGGCGCGGGGGGCGTACG
>NZ_JBHYKM010000141.1:11840-17817 GCF_042741435.1 Streptomyces sp. NPDC058955
GGGGGGGAGGGGGGGGCGCCCCCCGCGGTGCCCCCCCTGCCCGCCCCCCGTCGCCACGCGCGCGTGGGACCGTCCGGAGGCTCAGGCCACGAACGTCCGGGGCGGCTCCACTCCCCCGCCGAGACCCGACTCCACCAGCCGGGCCGCGGCGGCGAGCCGGCTCGCGGCCTCCTCGGCGACCGGTCCCGCGACGGTGAACGGCAGCCGGATGTACCCCTCGAAGGCGCCGTCGACGCCGAACCGGGGACCGGACGGCACCCGGACGCCGACCCGCTCGCCCGCCTCGGCCAGCCGGGAGCCGGAGAGCCCGCCGGTGCGCACCCAGAGGGTCAGCCCGCCCCGCGGCACCTCGAACTCCCACTCCGGCAGCTCCTTGCGGACCGCGGCGACGAGCGCGTCCCGGTTCTCCCGGGCCTGCGCCCGGCGCAGGGTGACGGCCTCCTCCCACCCTCCGGTGCGCATCAGCCAGTTGACGCCGAGCTGCTCCAGGACGGGCGTGCCCAGGTCGGCGTAGGCGCGGGCGGCGACCAGGGAGCGGATGACGTCGGGCGCGGCGCGGACCCAGCCGATCCGCATCCCGGCCCAGAACGCCTTGCTGGCCGAGCCGACCGTGAGGACGGTGGAGCCGGCCGGGTCGAAGGCGCAGACCGGGCGAGGCATCTCGACGTCGTCGTCGAGGTGGAGCTCGGTCATCGTCTCGTCGACGACGAGCACCGTGCCGGCCGCGCGGGCCGCCTCCACGAGCCCGCGCCGCTGGTCCTCGTCGGCGAGGGCCCCGGTCGGGTTGTGGAAGTCGGCGACCACGTACGCGAGCCGGGGCGCGGCGTCGCGCAGCACCTGCCGCCAGCGGCCGAGGTCCCAGCTGCCGAGCCCCTCGGACATGGCGACGGGGACCAGCCGGGCGCCGGCCTCCCGCATCAGCTGGAGGATGTTGGCGTACGAGGGGGACTCGACGGCGATCCGCTCGCCGCGGCCGGCGAAGAGGTGGCAGATGGCGTCGATGGCGCCCATGGCGCCGGTGGTGACCATGATCTGCTCGGGCATGGTCGGGATGCCGCGGGCGGTGTAGCGCTCGGCGAGCATGGCGCGCAGCGCGGGGAGCCCGGCCGGGTAGTCGCCGTGGGTGTGCGCGTACGGCGGCAGCTCCTCCAGGGCGCCCTGCACGCTGCGGGTCAGCCAGGGCTCGGGGGCGGGCAGGGCGGCGCAGCCGAGGTCGATGAGGGAGCCGAGGGTCTCCGGCGGCAGCGGTTCGAGACCGCGCGCGGGCAGCGGGTTGCCGGCCGGGACCGCGGTCCAGCTGCCGGCGCCGCGCCGGGACTCCAGGAAGCCCTCGGTGCGCAGGGCCTCGTAGGCGGCGGCCACGGTGGTGCGGCTGACGGTGAGGGCGAGGGCCAGTTCGCGCTCGGCGGGCAGCCGGGCGGCGACCGGCACCCGGCCCTCCAGGACGAGCAGGCGGATGCCGTCGGCGAGGGCGCGGTAGGCGGGCGGCTTCCGCGTGCCGGGGCCCGCGGGGCGGGGCGACTGCGCCTGGAGCTGCCGCGCCAGCTGGGCGGCTCCGACGGCCGAAGTCCACTGAGCCATGGAAATCAGTCCACCTTCCTCGAATTGGCCATGGTTGGCATCCGTTCTCCCGCCACAGAGTGTCATGAGTCGGTCCACCGTCACCACACCGGGCCGCGACCCCACACCCGTCACCACCCCAGGGGGGGCACGTCCATGTCCATCGCCTCCGGCTCGCGCGGCCGGCATCTGACCCGTCGGCTCGTCCAGCTCTACGCCGGCCTGACCCTGTACGGGATCAGCTCGGCCCTGCTGGTCCGGGCGGGGCTCGGGCTGGAGCCGTGGGGCGTGCTCCACCAGGGCCTGGCCGAGCGGACGGGGCTGACGATCGGGGTGGTGTCGATCGTCGTCGGCGCGGTGGTGCTGCTGCTGTGGATCCCGATCCGGCAGCGGCCGGGCCTGGGCACGGTGTCGAACGTGTTCGTGATCGGCCTGGCGATGGACGGCACGCTGGCGCTGCTCCCGGACGGCCACGGCCTGCCGGTCCGGATCCTGCTGCTGGCGCTGGGCATCGTGCTGAACGGCGTGGCGACCGGTCTGTACATCGCGGCCCGCTTCGGGCCGGGCCCGCGCGACGGCCTGATGACCGGGCTGCACCGGCTGACCGGCCGGTCGATCCGGCTGACCCGGACCCTGATCGAGATCGCGGTCGTCGCCACCGGCTTCCTGCTCGGCGGCTCGGTCGGCGTGGGCACGGTCCTCTACGCGCTGTCGATCGGCCCGCTCGCCCAGCTCTTCCTGCGCCTCTTCGCCGTCCCGGAGTCGGACGGCGTCGGCACCGGGGTCGCCGCGGAGTCACCGGAAGGCGCCATACTGCGGCGGTGACTCGCGTACGCCACCCCTACCTCGACCACCCGCACCCGCTGCCCTTCGCCCACCGGGGCGGCACGGCGGACGGCCTGGAGAACACCGCGGCCGCCTTCCGCCGGGCCGCCGCGGCGGGCTTCCGCTATTTCGAGACCGATGTGCACACCACCTCCGACGGGGTCCTCGTCGCCTTCCACGACGCGACCCTGGACCGGGTGACGGACGCCACCGGCCAGATCCGCGACCTGCCGTGGGCAGAGGTGCGGGAGGCCCGGGTGGCCGGCAAGGAGCCGCTGCCGCTCTTCGAGGACCTGCTGCAGGAGTTCCCCGAGGCGCGGTGGAACGTGGACCTCAAGACCGAGTCGGCGCTCGCCCCGCTGGTGGACCTGATCTCCCGCACCGACGCCTGGGACCGGGTCCTGGTCGGCTCCTTCACCGAGGCCCGGGTGGCCCGGGCGCAGCGGCTCGCCGGCCCCCGGCTGGCCACCTCGTACGGCGTGACCGGGGTCGCGGCCCTGCGGATGCGCTCGCTCGGGCTGCCGGCCCCGCTGCGGGCCGGCGCGGTAGCGGCGCAGGTCCCGGAGACGCAGGGCGGGATCCGCGTGGTGGACCGCCGCTTCGTCCGGGCGGCGCACGCGCGCGGGCTCCAGGTCCACGTGTGGACCGTGAACGATCCGGAGCGCATGGACTCTCTCCTCGACCTGGGGGTCGATGGCATCATGACCGATCATCTGGAGACGCTGCGCGAGGTCCTGGTCGCCCGTGGGACATGGGCCTGAGGCCGAGCCGGCGTCCCGGCGTCGGGGACGAACGAGGGGGCGTGCGGCCGTGACCGCCGAGACGACCGGTCCTGAGGGACCCATCACCGATCCCGCCGCGCGCAGACGGGAGCAGCGCGGCTGGTACTTCTACGACTTCGCCTGCTCGGTCTACTCGACCAGCGTCGTCACCGTGTTCCTGGGGCCGTACCTCAAGTCGGTGGCCGAGAACGCCGCGGGCGGCGAGGGCAGGCTGGTGTACCCGCTGGGCATACCCGTGGCGCCGGGTTCGCTCTTCCCGTACGCCGTCTCCGTCTCGCTGGTGGTGGCCATCATCGCGATGCCGCTGGTGAGCGCGGCGGCGGACCGCTGGGGCCGCAAGAAGCCGCTGCTCGCGGCGGCGGCGTACCTCGGGGCGGGCGCGACGACCGGCATGTTCTTCCTGGAGGGCACCCGGTACCTGCTGGGCACCTTCCTGCTGATCGTGGCGAACGCCTCCTTCGCGGTGGCGATGATGCTCTACAACGCCTATCTGCCGCAGATCGCCGACCCGGAGGAGCGCGACGAGGTCTCCTCGCGCGGCTGGGCCTTCGGCTACACCTCGGGCGCCCTGGTCCTGGTGCTGAACCTGGTGCTGTACTCCGGCCACGAGTCCTTCGGCCTGGAGGAGGGCGAGGCGGTCCGGATCTGTCTGGCCTCGGCGGGGCTCTGGTGGGGCGCCTTCGCGCTGATCCCGCTGAAGCGGCTGCGCGACCGGCGGCTGCCGCCCGCTCCCGCCGGCGCCGGACGGCCGGCCGGCGAGGGGGCGGTCGGCGCGGGCTGGCGGCAGCTCCGGTCGACGATCAGGGACATGCGCGCGCACCCGCTGACGCTGGCCTTCCTGCTCGCCTACCTGGTCTACAACGACGGGGTGCAGACGGTGATCTCGCAGGCGGCGATCTTCGGCGAGGAGGAGCTGGGCCTGGAGAAGACCACGCTCATCACGGCGGTGCTGCTGGTGCAGGTGCTCGCGGTGGCGGGCGCCCTGCTGATGGCCCGGTTCGCCCGGACGTACGGCGCCAAGCGGACGATCCTGGGCGCGCTCGTGGTCTGGACGGTCATCCTCATGGCCGGATATCTGCTGCCGGCCGGGGCGCCGGTCTTCTTCTACTGCCTGGCGGCGGCGATCGGGCTCGTGATGGGCGGCACCCAGGCGCTGTCCCGCTCGTTGTTCTCGCACCTGGTGCCGGAGGGGAAGGAGGCGGAGTACTTCTCGGCGTACGAGCTGAGCGACCGCGGACTGAGCTGGCTGGGTCCGCTGATGTTCGGGCTCGTGTATCAGCTGACGGACAGCTATCGAGCTGCCATCATCTCTCTCGTGATCTTCTTCGTGGCCGGTTTCGCGCTGCTCGCCAGGGTCCCCGTACGGGACGCCGCGCACGAGGCGGGCAATGTCGTACCCGAGCGAATTTAGACGCGGAAGTGAAAGGCCGGTAGTGTACGCGTTTGGCCTGCCAGGCGGACCGTTACTGCGTGCTGCTTTGGTGAAGACGCCGTGTCACATCTGCCGCCAGATGTGACAAAACGGGCACTGGTGGGTACAACAAGGGGCGGCACGACGGGCGACGCATGACCCGGAACGGGAATCTTTATCGCCGACCGGACGTTGACCGGATGACGACGACAGCGACACCTGTCCTGTGGGCGACAAGCCCGGGAGGCACGATTCATGAGTGAGCGAGCTCTTCGCGGCACGCGCCTCGTGGTGACCAGCTACGAGACCGACCGCGGCATCGATCTGGCCCCGCGCCAGGCCGTGGAGTACGCATGCGAGAAGGGCCATCGTTTTGAGATGCCCTTCTCGGTGGAGGCGGAAATTCCGCCGGAGTGGGAATGCAAGGTCTGCGGAAGCCAGGCGCTTCTGGTGGACGGCGACGGACCCGAGGAGAAGAAGGGCAAGCCGGCGCGTACGCACTGGGACATGCTCATGGAGCGGCGTACCCGTGAGGAGCTGGAGGAGGTCCTCGCCGAGAGGCTGGCCGTCCTGCGCTCCGGCGCCATGAACATCGCGGTGCATCCGCGCGACAGCCGCAAGTCCGCCTGACGGACGCCACGGCAGAGCAACGCCGAGGGGCCCGGTACACGATCCGTGTACCGGGCCCCTCGGCGTTCCCGCCCGTGCGCCCCGCTCAGGGCGTCAGGGGCGGGCGCTGTCCGTCACCGGGGCCGTACGGGCCCTGGGGCGCGTCGTCGCGGATGACCTCACCCTGGACCACCTTTCCGTCCGGCCGGTGCATACGAGCCTGCTGGAAGGCGTCCTGGAGGCTTCCGGGAGGTGCCGCGGCCATCCGGCGCTCGACGGCCCGCTCCGCGGCGCGCCCGAGGGCCGTGCGGACCTGGGGCACGAGCAGCAGCAGGCCGGCGGCGTCGGAGATCAGGCCGGGGATCATCAGGAGCAGGCCGCCCAGCATCAGGAAGCCGTTGCGGTCCTCGGCGCCCTTCCGGTCGGCCGCGCTCGGGACCGTGCCGCTCTGCGCGGCGGCCTGGGCCTGCTGGAAGGTGGAGCTCAGATTGGCGAAGGCCCGGCGGCCGGCCCGCTTCATGACGGTGGCGCCGAGGACGGCGCCGCTGATGAGCAGGAGCAGCACGGTCAGCCCGCCCGCCGCGTTCGCCACGACGGTGAGCAGCCAGATCTCCAGGACCAGCCAGGCGGCGAGGCCGAGCGGCAGGAGGGTGCGCGCGCGGGAGCGCCGGGGAGCGTGAGGGGGCGGTGCGCCGGTCGTCATGCCGTCCAGTGTGCCTGGAGCGCCGCAGGAACGTCGTAAGGAAAAGATCGGCCCGGGCCGCCGCGGGGGGGGCGCGGCGGGGGGTGG
>NZ_JBHYKM010000142.1:0-3326 GCF_042741435.1 Streptomyces sp. NPDC058955
GTCCTGTGGTGCGTCTCCCTGCCGCTGTGGGTCGTCGCGCCGCGGGTCGACGGGGGGTGGGTCGGCCTGGGCGGGCCGGCGCCCCGCGCCCGGGCCCGCTTGCGGCGGCGCGCCCCCCCGGGGGGGGGGCGTTGCGGTGACTCGGTGTGGTGGGCGCGCCCCGCGGGCCCCGCCGCCGATCTGGTCGTCGCGGTCTCCGCCGCCATGCGCGAGGACGTCCTCGCCGTGTACCCGCAGGTCGACCCGGCCCGCGGCCGGGTCGTCCACAACGGCATCGACACCGAGGCGCACCGCCCCGACCGGCGCCTCGACGGTCTGCTGCGGCACGGCATCGACCCGTACCGCCCCCTGGTGCTCTTCGTCGGCCGGGTCACCCGGCAGAAGGGGCTCCAGCACCTGCTGCGGGCCGCCTTCGAACTGCCCCCGGACGCCCAGCTCGTGCTCTGCTGCGGGCAGCCCGACACCCCCGAGATCGCCGCCGAGACCGCCGCGCTCGTGGACGACCTGAAGGCGGTGCGCGACGGCGTCGTCCGGTTGGACGGCATGCTCGACGCCCCGACGGTGCGTCAGCTGATGACGCACGCCTCGGTCTTCGTCTGTCCCTCCGTGTACGAGCCGATGGGCATCGTGAACCTGGAGGCGATGGCCTGCGGCACGCCGGTCGTGGCGACCGCCACCGGCGGCATCCCCGAGGTCGTCGTGGACGGGGCGACCGGACTCCTGGTCCCGTTCGAGGCGCGGCCGGCCGGTGCCGCGGGCGTCCCGGGGTCCGCCGACGACGCCGGGGAGCCGGTCGATCCCGGGCGCTTCGCCAAGGATCTGGCGGCGGCGGTCAACCGGCTGCTCGACGACCCCGACCTGGCCGACCGGATGGGCGCGGCGGGGCGGGAGCGGGCCCGGAGCCACTTCTCCTGGGACCGCGCCGCGGAGCGGACGCTCGCGCTCTACCGCGAGGCGCTGGCCGCCCGCTGAGCCGGGGCGCACTCCTCACGGGTCCGTGACCCCCTTCGCGAGGCTGCATGACAATCTGCTTGACAGATTGTCATGCAGCCTGTTGTCTAGGGTCCGGGAAGGGCCGCCCCACCGGTGCATTCATGAGTCAAGGAGCTTTCATGAGCACGTCCACCCAGCCGCCCGCGACGACGGCCGGCGCCCCCCTCGACCACGTCCTCCAGGTCTCCAGCTGTCTGGTCGTCGCCGACCTCGACCGGGCCGTCGACTGGTACGGCACCGTGCTCGACCTGGCCCCCGAGTCCTCCCTCGACATCCCCGCCCGCGGCGAACGCGTCGCCTTCCTGCGCCGCGGACCCGTCGGACTCGAACTCGCAGAACGCCGCGGCTCGGCCGCGCTGCGCCGCGCCGACCCCCCGGAGCACGGCTTCGTCCAGGGCCCCAGCCACCTCGCCTTCCACGTCGACGACCTCGACGCCGTGCTCGCCGCCCTCGCGGGCCGCGGCGCCCGGCCCGTCGTCGGCCCCGTCGACGTGACCCCGCTGGGGCTGCGCGTCGCCTTCCTCCGGGACGTCGAGGGCAACCTCCTCGAATTCCTCCAGCACGTCCCCGTCTGAGCAACCGCCACCACGCACCGTCGAAGGAGCAGAAATGCCACTGATGCGCGCCGTCCGCCAGCACGAGTACGGCGGCCCGGAGGTCCTCCGGGTCGAGGAGGTCGAGCGGCCCGAGCCGCTCTGGACCGAGGTGCTCGTCCGCGTCCACGCCGCCGGCGTCAACCCGGTCGACTGCAAGACCCGCTCCGGCGGCGGCATCTCCGCCACCCAGGGCCCCCTGCCCGTCACCATCGGCTGGGACGTCTCCGGCGTCGTCGAGGCGATCGGCGGCGGCGTCACCCGCTTCGCCGTCGGCGACGAGGTGTACGGCATGGTCAACTTCCCCCGCATAGGCCGGGGTTACGCCGAGTACGTCACAGCCGACTCGCGCCAGCTGGTCCGCAAGCCGGCCGCCCTGACCCACGTCGAGGCCGCCGCCGTCCCGCTGGTCACCCTCACCGCCTGGCAGTCCCTGGTCAGCGTCGGCCGCACCGGCCCCGGCTCCCGCGTCCTCGTGCACGGCGCCGCCGGCGGCCTCGGCCACCTCGCCGTCCAGATCGCCCGCGCCCGCGGCGCCAAGGTCTACGCCACCGCGAGCCCCGACCAGTTCGAGCTGCTCGCCGACTACGGCATCGACGTCCTCATCGACTACACCACCACCCGCTTCGAGGACGTCGCCCACGACATCGACGTCGTCGTCGACACCGTCGCCGGCGAGAACGGTCGCCGCTCGGCGACTCTGCTCCGCGAGGGCGGCGTCCTCGTCTCGCTGCCCGTCCCGCCCGACGAGGAGACCGTCCGCGAGGCCGAACGCCGCGGCGCCCGCGCGGTCTCCCTCACCGTCGAGGCCGACCGCGCCGACCTGGAGGACATCACCGCCCTCGTCGAGGCCGGCGCGCTGCGCCCGCACGTCGGCGACGTCCTGCCGCTGGAGCGCGCCGACAAGGCCCACGAGCTGATCGAGGGCGGCCGGTCGCGCGGCAAGGTCGTCCTCCAGGTGCGGGAGGGCTGAGCCGATGCCGATCATCCGGGTCAGCCTGATCGAGGGCTTCGCCTCCGCCGCCCAGAAGGCGGAGATCACCACCGGCATGACCGAGGCCCTGGTGGACGTGATGGGCGAGGTCGCCCGCCCGTTCGTCTACGTCACGGTCGACGACATGAAGCACGGCGCGACCTCCGTCGGCGGCACCATCCTCAGCGAGGAGATGATGCGCGGCGGGATCGTCGGCACCGAGCGGGAACGGGCCGTCAGGCTCACCGAGCAGCGCGTCGCCGACGCCTACGAGGCCCTGGAGAGCGGCGACGCCGAGCGGATCGCCGAGTTCTGGGACCCCGCCGTCACCTGGTCCGTCCCCGGCTTCCACACCCTGTCCGGCACCCACAAGGGCATCGAGGAGCTCCTGGCCCACGTGGCCCGGCGCCGTGAACTGACCGGTGGCTCCTTCCGCTCGGAGCGGGAGCGGATCCTCGTCGGCCGCGACACCTCCACCGAGGTCCGCCGCGAGTCCGCCGCCCGCGACGACGAGAGCCACCGCGCCCTCGCCGCCGACACCGTGCACGTCCTGACCTGGGAGCAGGGCAAGGTCGTCGCGGGCCGCGAGGCGTACCTCGGCGACCCGGCCGGGGACGCGGAGGCGTTCTGGGCCTGACGCCACGCGCCGCACTGCGGCGCCTCCGAACGTCCGGTGGCGGGGCGCGGCCAACCCCCCCCCCCCGCCCCCCCCCCGGACCCCCCCCCCCCGGCGCCCCCCCGCCCCAGCGGGGGGGGTGAGGGGGGAG
>NZ_JBHYKM010000142.1:3336-17720 GCF_042741435.1 Streptomyces sp. NPDC058955
GTTGCTTTAGGGGGCCTGCCGCTCGCCGCCGACCGGGGCCCCCCCCTACCGCCGGTCGGGGGCCCGCACCACCCCCCCCCCCCCGCCCCGGCCACGGACCGCACCCGACGCGGCGCCCCCCGCCTGTCCGGTGAGTGAGACGGGCTTTCCAGGGTGTGACCCTCCGTGGCACGATCGGAGCATGCAGTGGCGGCTCATTATCAGCGCCCGCGTGTCGGCACCGAGGTGACCCGGAGGCGATCCCTCCCGGTCGACCCCACCGCCCGCACGCAGACCTCTCGTGTTCCACGAGGGGTCTTTTTGTTTCCCCGGAAACCCCGACCCGGCAGACCTGGACAGGAACATCCCATGGCCTACGCGAACAACACCCTCTCCATCGACACGGACACGGACACGGACGCGGACACGGACGCGGACGCGGACACGGACACCAAGAGCGACGCCGGCACCGGCACCGGCACCGGCACGTGCACGGTGGTCGTCTCGCTCCGGGACTCTCCCGGGGCGCTGGGCCGGATCGCCGCCTCCCTCTCCAGCACCCCCGTCCTCGCCCTGGCGTACGTCGTCACCGGCTCGGACCACGCCCTCGCCGAGATCAGACTGCCGCGCGCCCACGCCACCCGCGCCCGGAACAAACTGAACCGCATGGTCGACACCCTGTGCGTGTCGGAACCGCAGCCGGCCGTGGCCGCCTCCCGCGACCGAGCGCTCCCCGGGCGGGTCTGACGCGCGCGGCCGTCGCTCAGCGCACCAGTTCCGGGGCCAGCAGGTCCATCAGCAGGCCGTCGTGCCAGGTGCCGTCCGCGCCCCGTTCGTACCGGCGCATCACGCCGACCGGACGGAAGCCGACCTTCTCGTAGCAGCGGATCGCCGCCGTGTTGTCGGCGGCCGGATCGATGACCAGCCGGTGGAAGCCGAGGTCGTCGACGAGATGGCGGGCGAGGGTGCGGACGGCGTCCGTGCCCAGGCCCCGGCCGTGCACCGACGGGTCGAGGAACACGTCGATCCCGGCGTGCCGGTAGTCCGGCTCCTCCTCCGCGTACCACTGGATCATGCCGACGATCCGGTCCTGGTGGCGGACCGTCAGACAGTGCGTGGCCGGGTCCTCCAGATCGGCGGCGACCTCCCCGGCGAGGTCGTCCCCGCCGCGCCACCGGGCCCGCACCTCGGGGGTGGCCCGGACAGCGGCCAGCGCGGGGACGTCCCCGGGGACCGAGGGACGCAGGACGACGGCGGCACCGTACAGGTCGCTCATGCCCCCAGCCTGCCCGATCCGACGCCGTCGCGCGGCGGGGTTTGCGGCGGCCGGGACGGGAGAGACGCGGCGTATGACCGGATCCTCCCTGTCCGCGGCCGTCGGCGTGCTCGCGTCCGCCGGGTCGAACGCCCTCGTCTTCGCCCTCGTCATCGGGGTGGTCGTCGTCGCCCTGCTGCTCGGCGCCTTCTGGTGGGGCGCCCGTCGCACGGCCCGCAGGCGGAGGTCCCTCGGCGACCCCACCCGGACCCTGCCCCAAGCCCCCCGCGACGACTCCTGGTCCACCCCCGAGGAGCGACGCGACGGCGACGACTCCCACGACTGACCGCTGACGGCTGACCGCTGACCCCTGACCGCTGGCCTCTGGCCGGCGACCGGTGACGGCCGGCCGCTAGCCGCCGGGGCGCGGGGCCGGGCCCGTGACGACCCTCGGCAGGGCGGCCGGGTGCTCGCGGGCGAGCCAGCGGACGAGCTCCTCGCGGACCGCGCAGCGCACCGTCCACAGCTCGTCCGGGTCCTTGGCCGTGACCAGCGCGCGGACCGTGATGCCGGTGGGGGAGGTGTCCGTCACCGCGAGGTCCCAGGCGCGCCCGTCCCAGCCGGCGCAGGTGTCCAGGAAGTCCCGCAGGTGCGCCCGGAGCAGCGGCACCGGGGTGGCGTGGTCGCAGTGGAGGAAGACGGTGCCGGTCATCTCGGCGCCGCCGCGGGACCAGTTCTCGAAGGGACGGGAGGTGAAGTACGACACCGGCAGCGTCACCCGCCGCTCGTCCCAGGTGCGCACGGTGAGGAAGGTCAGGGTGATCTCCTCGACCAGGCCCCACTCCCCGTCCACGACCACCGTGTCGCCGATCCGGACCATGTCGCCGAAGGCGATCTGGAATCCGGCGAAGAGGTTGCCGAGCGTGGACTGCGCCGCCACCCCGGCCACGATGCCGATGATCCCGGCCGAGGCCAGCAGCGACGTCCCCAGCGCCCGGAACGACGGGAAGGTCACCAGGGCCACCGCGCAGGCGATGACCCCGACGGCCACCGACACGACCCGGGTGATCAGCGTGACCTGGGTCCGCACCCGCCGCACCCGCGCCCGGTCGGTGGTGCGCCCGGCGTAGCGCGCGTACGAGGACTCCACCAGCGCGGTGGCGACCCGGACGGTCAGCCAGGCGCCGCTGCCGATCAGGCAGAGCACCCGCACCCGCGCCACCGGGCCGTCGGGGTCGTGCGCGGGCGCCCAGTCGGCGAGGCGCACCGCCCACCCGAGCAGCGCCGTGCACAGGACGACGAACAGCGGTGCGCGGCACCGGCGCAGCAGCCCCCACAGCGGGGTGCCGGGCCGCCGCACGTCCGCCCGGCGGGCGGCCAGGTCGGCCACCCGCACGACGGCGTACGCGACCAGTGCGGAGCCGCACAGGGCGATCATCAGCCGCAGCGAATTCTCCATGCCCTTCGCCTCACCGCCGCCGCCCCGGCCAAACAAACCCGGGACGGGCGGGGCGCGTCGGGCGGGTGGGGCACGACGTCCCCGGGAGCCCCGCCGTTCCCGGCGGAGCGGGACCTGCCCGAGCGCCACTCGGCCGACGGCCCCTCAGGGGGTCGTACGGGGGAGGGCGCGGGGCCCGGCGCAGCGGGCTCCCGCCTCCTCGACCCGCCGGCGCAGCTCGCGGTCGGCCGTGATCACCAGACACGGCCGGCCGTGCGCGTCCCGGGCGATGTCGGCGATCAGGTCGTCGCCGCTGCCGGCCGCCTCCTCCACCCGGACGCCCGGCACGGAGGCCACGCCCCGGGCCCGTCCCTCGACCACCAGCACGATCTCGTACGGCCCCGGCCACGGCCCGTCGGCCGGGCCGCCGTCCGCCGCGAGCCGGTCCCGCAGCCGCTCGGCGGCCCCGCGCCGGTCGCGCCACCACCCGTCCGGCACGGAGCCCACCACATTGGCCCCGTCCACGACGAGCAGCGGACGGGGCGGGGTCTCTTCGGTGTCCATCGCGCCAGGATGACAGCGCGGCACGCGTGACGCCCCGCGCCGGGCCGCCGACGGTCACGAGGGGTTTCACCCTCCAGCGGGACGCCGCCTCTCCCCAGTTCCTCACGCTCCGTGACGGGAGGGGTGGGTGGCGGCCGTTTCCGAGCCCCTTCGGGGGATTCCGCTCGGGCGCGAGCCGGGGGCGTTTCCGCAGCGGAGAGAGGTCAATGGGCCTCTCCGCCCTCTTTCGTACGGTTCCGCTCCGGACAACTCCCGGTCCACGACGTCGACTTTCGGCCAATCGATCTCGGCCGATCGCAGCGGCTCCGATACCAGACTCCGCAGGTCTACGGGCAGGTTTGCCAACTGAGCACCACACATGAACGGTTGACGACTACCCTGTGTGGTCGGTGATCATCGGTAGGCTCATCGCACCTGCCGTCCTCATCGGCACCCCCGTACTCACCCCCCGGCCCACCAGCACCCCCGTACCCCCAATACCCCCTCAGTACGCCGAACTTCCGGGCACGTACCAAGGACACCCATGTCACAACTTCGCGCACCCGCCCCGCGGTCCGACCGCCGCGAGGGCGGGCGGCACGGCCGATCGGGCGCCCGCACCACGACCACCGGCACCACTCCGGCCCGGCCCGCGACGGCCGCCCCCGCCGAAGTGCGCATACGCCCCCAGTTGCTGCGCACCTCGGTCCTCCCCGCCGTCGCCGTCGCCCTCGGCGGCGCCGCCGCCGTCCTCTTCACGCTGCGCTCCACCGGCACCAGCCCGACGCCCGCCCTGTGGGCCGCGCTCACCGGCGCCGCCGCGCTCACCGTCGCCTCCGTGACGGCCGCCGCGCTCGGCGCCGACCGCGCCGCCCGGGCCGTCCTGGCCCGCGTCGCCGGCCTCCGCCGCGACGCCGCGCAGGACCAGAACGAACTGCGTGCACTCGTCGAGCAGTTGCGCCGAGGCGAGGACCCGGCCCCCCGGCCGGCGCTCCCCGACGGCCTCCAGGGCGACGAGTTCGACCGCCTCGGCGCCGAGCTGACCCGCTCCCACGAGGCGGCCGTCGCCGCCGTCGTCCAGGCGTCCCGGCTCTCCAGCAGCGTCGGCAACGAGCAGAAGGTCGAGGTCTTCGTGAACCTCGCCCGCCGGCTCCAGTCCCTCGTCCACCGCGAGATCCAGCTCCTCGACGAGCTGGAGAACGAGGTCGAGGACCCCGAGCTGCTCAAGGGCCTCTTCCACGTCGACCACCTGGCCACCCGCATCCGCCGCCACGCCGAGAACCTTGCCGTCCTCGGCGGCGCGATCTCCCGCCGCCAGTGGTCCAACCCGGTCACCATGACCGAGGTGCTCCGCTCCTCCATCGCCGAGGTCGAGCAGTACCCCCGGGTCAAGCTCGTCCCGCCGATCGACGGCACCCTGCGCGGCCACGCCGTCGCCGACGTCATCCACCTCCTCGCCGAGCTGGTCGAGAACGCCACGGTGTTCTCCGCGCCCAACACCACCGTGCTGCTGCGCGCCCAGTACGTCACCGCCGGCCTCGCCATCGAGGTCGAGGACCGCGGCCTCGGCATGCCCGTCGGCGAGCAGAACAAGATGAACGCCCTGCTCGCCGACCCCGACCAGGTCAACGTCGCCCATCTGCTCCAGGACGGCCGCATCGGCCTCTTCGTCGTCTCCGCGCTGGCCCGGCGCCACGGCATCGCCGTCCGCCTCCAGTCGAACATCTACGGCGGCGTCCAGGCCGTCCTCGTCCTCCCGCAGGGCCTCCTCGGCGCCGACCCGGAGGGCCTCGCCCAGCACGAGCGGCAGACCGCCGCGGTCACCGGCGGCGGCACCCCGCCGCCGGCCCAGCAGCCGCTCCAGCAGCCGCAGCCGCAGCACGACCGGCCCCAGCAGGCCCCGCAGCACCAGCAGCCCCGTCCGGTCCAGCCGCCGCAGCCGCGGCCCGAGGCCCCCTCGGCGCCGTTCGCGCCGGCCGCGACGCCCGCCCCCGCCCCCGTACCCGCGGAGGCCCAGGCCCCTGCCGCGTACCCCTACCAGGTCCCCGCGCCCGCGGCGCCGGTCGCACCCCCCGCGCCCGTCGCCCCCGAGCGTCCCGGCCCCCCGGCCGGCTTCGGCACCGCCGCGCCGACGGCGATGCCCGCACCCCGGGCGGAGGCCCCCGGCCGGCCCGACCTGCCCAAGCGGCGCGCCCAGGAGCACCTCGTCCCGCAGCTGCGCGACGAGCCGCAGGCCCGGCCCTCCGAGGACCACGCCCTGCACGACCCCGGCCTGATGGCCGCCTTCCAGCGTGGGATCGGCCTGGCCGAATCCCAGCCCACCCCCCAGGAGTCGCTGCGTCACGGCGACGCGCACAAGGAGTAGATACACGATGACGGGCAATGTGCCGACCGGCCATTCCTCGGATCTCGACTGGCTGCTGAGCGGTCTGGTCCAGCGGGTCCCGTACACCCGCAGCGCGGTGCTGCTCTCCTCCGACGGCCTCGTCAAGTCCGTCCACGGGCTCGACCCCGACGCGGCCGACCACATGGCGGCGCTCGCCTCCGGGCTCTACTCGCTCGGCCGCAGCGCCGGCGTCCGGTTCGGCGACGGCGGCGAGGTCCGCCAGGTCGTCGTGGAGCTCGACTCCACCCTGCTCTTCGTCTCCACCGCGGGCTCCGGCACCTGCCTGGCCGTCCTCGCCGGCCGGGAGGCCGACGCCGCCGTCCTCGGCTACGAGATGGCGATGCTGGTCAAGAGCGTCCGCCCGTACCTGGTGACGCCCGCCCGACAGGCGGCCGCAGCGGCGGGTGGCGCCGGTCAGTGAACGTGTCTCCTCCGCAGGAAGGGCCCTGGCTCGACGACGCGGCCGGCCGGCTGATCCGTCCGTACACCGTCAGTGGCGGACGGACCCGGCCCACCGCCTCGCTCGACCTGCTCTCCCTGGTGATGGCGACCGGATCCGGCCTCCAGCCCCACATGGGCCCCGAGCACGGCCTGGCCCTCCGGCTGTGCGACGGGCCCACCTCGGTGGCCGAGATCGCGGCGCACTTAAGGCTCCCGGCCGTCGTCACCAAGGTCCTCCTCTCCGACCTCGTGGACTGCGGGGCCCTCACCGCGCGGGCCCCGCGCTTCCACGCCAACCCATCCGACCGTTCCTTGCTGGAGGCAGTGCTCGATGGCCTACGACAGCGGCTCTGAACGCCATGACGGTTTCGCGGCCGACCCCTTCCCCACCGCGCTGAAGATCCTCGTGGCGGGCGGCTTCGGGGTGGGCAAGACCACCTTCGTCGGGGCGGTCAGCGAGATCGAACCGCTCAGCACGGAGGAGCTGCTGACCTCGGTCAGCGCCGCCACCGACAGCCTGGAGGGCGTGGAGAGCAAGACCACGACCACCGTGGCCATGGACTTCGGCCGGATCACCCTCGACGACCGGAACGTGCTCTACCTGTTCGGCACCCCCGGCCAGGAGCGGTTCTGGTTCATGTGGGACGAGCTGTCCGAGGGGGCGCTCGGCGCGGTCGTCCTCGCCGACACCCGCCGGCTCCAGGAGTGCTTCTCCGCCATCGACTTCTTCGAGCGGCGGGGCATCGCCTTCGTGGTGGCCGTCAACGAGTTCGACGGGGCCTTCCGCTACGAGTCGGCGGAGATCCGGCAGGCGCTCGACCTCCACCCCGAGGTGCCGATCGTGCTCTGCGACGCCCGGATCTCCAGCTCCGCCATCACCACCCTCCTGACCCTCGTCCAGCACCTCCTCAACTCGACCCCGGCCACCGAGCCGAGCTTCGGAGTCACGCCATGACCTACGACCCGACGGGTCACCTCCTCCTGACCCCCATCGACAAGGACGCCCCGGACCGGGTGCGGCGGCTGCGTGAACTCGGCCTCGGAGACCGTCCCGACCCGGCCTTCGACGAGTTCGCCCACCGGCTCGCCGAGGTGACCGGCGCCCCGTTCTCGATGGTCAACTTCATCGACGAGAACCGGCAGTTCTTCGCCGGCCTGCACACCCCCGGCGGCTCCCACTCGGGCAGCGACCTCGGCGCCGCCGGCGCGGGCGGCGTCGGCCGCTTCATGGCGCGCGACCACGGCTACTGCCCGCACGTGGTGGTCCGCCGGAAGGCGCTCGTCCTGGAGGACGTCTGCGACTACCCGCGCTTCGCGGGCAACCCGGTCGTCGACGAGATCGGCATCCGCTCCTACATGGGCGCGCCGCTGATCGACCGCACCGGCGTCGCCCTCGGCACCATCTGCGTGGTCGACACCGACGTCCGGCCGTGGGGCCGGTCCGGTCTGGAGACCATCAAGGCGATGGCGGCGGAGCTCGTCGAGCAGATCCACCGCCGCGAGGACGGCGCCTTCTGATCCGCTCCGCCCGGTGTCCGGGCAGGACCGAGGGCCCGTACGGCACACGCCGTACGGGCCCTCGTCCGTTCCGTCACGCGGGGGCCGGCTCCGGCTCCGGGGTGCGGACCAGGTCGGAGAGCCGCTCCGACCAGCTGCCCTTGCCCTGGCCGAGGGCGACCTCGCCCAGCCGCAGCAGCTGGATGTCGGAGGTGCCGGCCGGCGCGAAGATGTGGTGCGCGTCGCGGAGGTAGCGCTCGATGGACCGGTCGGTGAAGAGACCGGCGGCGGCGTGGATCTCCATGGCGTTGCGGCCCGAGTCGATGGCCGACTCGACGTTGACCAGCTTGGCGTTCATCAGCTCGGTGTCGCAGGAGAGGCCCTGGTCGAGCAGGTGCACCGCGTGGTACGCGGCGAGCCGGGCGGTCATCAGCCGGGACTGCATCTGGCCCAGCTTGAGCTTCACCGTCGGCAGCTCGGACAGCGGCTTGCCGTAGCGGATCCGCTCGGTGGCGAAGCGGGTGGTCTCCTCCAGGATCGCCTGGTGGATGCCGAGCGAGACGGCGGTGAGGTTGGCCCGCCCGTAGAGCACGCTGGAGGAGTACGCGACGGCCAGGCCGTCGCCCTCGTCGCCCAGCCGGTTCGCGGCCGGCACCCGGCAGTCCTCGAAGATCAGCTCGCCGAAGCTGAAGCCGTGGAGCCCCATGGCCTGCTGCTGCGGCCCGAGCCGGAAGCCCGGACGGTCGGCCTCGACGAGGAAGGCGGTGAGCCCCTTGGAGCCGGGGCCGGTCCTGACCACGACGCCGTGCAGATCGCCGACGTGGCTGTTGCCGACGTAGACCTTGCTGCCGTTGAGGATGTAGTCGTCGCCGTCCCGGACCGCGCTCGCCTCCATGCCCAGCACGTGCCCGCCGGACTCCGGCTCGGTCACGGCGATCGTCGGCAGGCACTCGCCCGAGGCGACCTTCGGCAGCCAGGTCTTGCGCTGGGCGTCGGAGCCGAAGTGGACGATCTTCGCGGTGCCGAGCTGCGACGCCTGGACCATGGCGCCCATCGCGCCGCTGACCCGGGAGAGCTCCTCGATGATGATCGTCTTCGCCAGGTGTCCGGCGCCCATGCCGCCGTACTCCGGGCTGATCGTCGCACCCAGCCAGCCCTGCTGCGCGATGAGCCGGGACAGCTCGTGGTGCACCGTCCTGGACTCCTCCATCTCGGCTATGCGCGGTCTCACCTCCCGTTCGGCGAAGCCGCGCACCGTCTCCCTCAGCCGATGATGGAGTCGGCTGCTGAAGTAGCTGTCCATTACGAGTCCCTCCCTGCGAATCGCCTGCCCGGCATGGTCCGAGCAGGTGGAGCATCGGCAGTGGTCCCGTCCCGAACAGGCCGACACTTCATGGTGTTGATCTTTCCGGGATGGATCAATATCGCCCCCGTCTTTGTCCGAAACCGATGCTGTTGACGATCACTTCGGACTGTGTTTGGTCCGATCTGGAGCCGCAGAGTCCGCTGGGGCGCCTGCGTCAAGAGGTGTCTTTCTGCCACATGCCACCGGCAATGACCGTGTTCCGGCCACCGCCCGGTGTGACGCCCGTAAAGCGGTTCGTGACCACTCGGGGAAGTGCGGTATTGTTCTCTTGCACGCAGGGCCGGGGGAAACCCCAGGTCAGACGGGCATCGGGACGTGGCGCAGCTTGGTAGCGCACTTGACTGGGGGTCAAGGGGTCGCAGGTTCAAATCCTGTCGTCCCGACTCGAAAGAGTCACAGATCAGGGGCCGTTTCAGAGCAATCTGGAACGGCCCCTTGATCGTTGTTGGGGGCCAGTTGGGGACCAACCCGCCTTGACCGCGTCGGCGAGCGACCACGATGGGGCTCGGCAGGGACCGGGGTGCGCGGAGCGCGGTGAGGTGTGCCGAGAGGGCGGCGCCGGCGGCGGTGATCTTGTGTACGTCGGGGTGCGGGTACCGCTGCGTGGTGGTCGGAGATCCGTGCCCGGCGATCTTGCGCAGGACGTGCACCTGGACGCCGGCGTCGGCGAACCAGGGGAGTCCGGTGTGCCGGAGGTCGTGCCGGCGCAAGAGCTCGTAGCCGAGCCTCGTGACGACCTCGTCCCGGCGAGTCGCGTCGCGCAGGACCGCGGTGGAGGTGCGGCCTCCGCGGGGGCCGGTGAGCATGCGGGCATCGGGATCGAGGCATGCTGCCAGGACGCGTTGGGCGACGAGCGGGCGGATCTCCTCGATGATCGGTACCTGTCGTGCCCGCTTTCCCTTGGTGTCATGGATCGCCGACGAGCACGGCTGGTCCACCCTCCGTGCTCCTTCCCGGCCGTCGTCGGCGCGACTTCATCGACCCCGCCTTCGCCCGGACGTTCGACCAGGCCCGTGGACGTCCGGGCGACACGTCGGGGTGCGGGCTCTCCACGAGCTGCCGCCCGAGGGAGAGCCGGTCTCGCCGGAGACGGGTGGTCCCCGCCGGCCCGAGGACTCCGAAGATGGGCGAGAACCGCCCGGAGCCATGCTCCGGACGGTTCTCAGGGGGGACTGTGGTTCAGCCGGTGCTGTTGAGGAAGACTGAGGTCACCGGCCCGGTCTGGGTGTTGTTGACTCCGCCCGCGCCGGTGAAGTCCGCCGTCTCCCGGGTGTTCCAGTCGGAGATCGGCGAGCCGCCGAGCGCGAGGTGCCGGAAGCGGCTGGGCAGGTCCGGGTCGGAGCCGAACTGGAACACCGGCTGAGGGCCGGTGCCGACGCGCGTGTACGGCGCGTAGTCCGTGAACGGGCCGCCGGCGGTCAACTGCTTGGTGAGGACGTTGTCGTGGAAGACGTTCTGCGGCCCGGAAGAGCCGGCCCACTTCGCCGCCTTCGCCCCGGCCGCCCACCAGATCGGGTACCAGGTGCCCGTCTCGGTGCCGCCGCCCTCGCCGCCGCAGTTGGTACTGCAATTGCCCGGCGCGTGCTGGGCGGAGACCCGGACGACGTTCTTCTCGAAGAGGTTCCGGCGCTCCCAGCCCCCGTGCAGGTTCAGGTCCGAGTCGAAGTCGTTGCCGTAGACGACGTTGCCCGACGCGGACCACTGGAGGGTGAAGTGGCGCAGGTTCCGGGTGGTGTTGAACGCGTACAGGGAGTCCCAGACGCGGCTGCCCCGGAAGTAGCCGTTGCCGCCCTTGCCCTTGTTCCAGGCGCCGTCGAGGACGTTCTTCTCGAACTGGAGGTTCTTGGCGACCTCGGTCACGATCGGGTGCGAGCCGGTCATCCGGGAGCCGACGTTCCGTACCCAGGAGTCGGCCGCCCACTTGAAGACCAGGCCGTGCAGGGCGTCGGCGGGCGCGCGGTTGCCGTAGTCGTTCTTCCCCGGCTGCTCGGCGTTGGCGGCGTCCACCTGCTGGGTGAAGGCGAAGTTCTCGAAGCCGACGCCGACCACCATCTTCAGGGGCGTGACCTTGCTGACGTACGGGGTGGAGCCGATCGGCGCGGACCCGTCGGAGGTGGAGTCGAGGGGGAGGTCGAACTCCAGCGGCTTGTCGAGCGTGACGGTGCGGCCGGCCGCGTCCACGCCGCTGATGCGGAACACCTGCTGGCGCATGTGCAGGTCCTCGTAGTAGCCGGTGTCCGTCACCGCCTGCTGCTCGTAGAACTTCCGGCTGTTCGCCGCGCCCACCCACAGGTGGCCGCCGACGGCGAACCGGCTCATGTCGGCGTTCGACGCCAGGTGGACGACCGTGCCGCCCTCCCGCGCGGAGTAGGCGGAGTCGCCCGTCGCACCGCGCAGCTTCACGCCGGAGGCCCAGTGCTGGTTGACCGAGCCCTCGTAGAGGTCCTTGCGGTTGGCGGGGGCCGCGGCCCACTCGTCGGCGTAGCGCGGGGCGACCTCGCGGGTCTGCACCCGGAAGAGGCCGCGGCCCGGCCAGATCCAGCCGCCCTTGGCGGTGTCGGCACCCGCCTCGTACGTCATCGCGTCCTGGTCCCAACGACTGCCGTCCGCGGTGAGGGTGTCGTAGCGGGTGTTCGCGTCCGGCGTGAAGACGATGTTCGTGCCGCCCGCGTCGCGCCCCTGGCCCCTCAGGACGAGGTAGTCGGCGTCCATGGCGATCTGCCGGGTGATGTCGATCCGTCCGAAGGGCAGCTCGATCAGCGACAGCTTGTCGAAGGAGGCTGTGGGGCTGCACACGGTGCGGATGTGGTCGATGGCGCTTTGCAGGCCGGCGGAGTCGTCCAGAGCGTCGTCGACTCTCACCCCGTAGGTGTCGGTGAGCTCCCTCGGAGAGACGACGCACGCCGCGTCGGTGGTGAAGTTCCGCGCGGCGGGAAGGGTGCCAGTGCCCCGGTAACCGACTGCGGTCCAGTCCGGCAGGCCGGGCAGGGGCGCACGCCGGTTGCCCGAGGTGATGTCGGCGCTGGCGGGGAGCCCGGGGACGGGCGTGGACGGAGGGGGCTCCGGGTAGCGGTGGCGGCTGATCTCGGCGACCGCCTGGCGGTTGGCCTCGGCGCTGGGGTACTCGAAGTAGTCGACGGCCACGTAGTTCGGCGTCTTGCGGGCGGCGGGCCCGCAGTAGTTCAGTGCCCGGTCCACCAGGGCCGGACCGTTGTCGTGCGGGGCCGTGAGGGTAGTGGGGGCGTCCCTGAACTGGTTCATGACGAACAGCGGGGTGAAGGCGCGATGGGTCTGGGTGAGCGGGATCTCGGACCAGCGGCTGTAGCACTCGAAGTTGTTGCCGTCGACGCCGAGCGACCAGTAGTTCTCGACCGTCCAGTCCCTGGCGAAGGCCAGGCCGACCTCGGAATAGTAGTAGATCGGCTCGCCGTTCCCGTTCTTCTCCCCCTTCGTGAAGTTCGTGGACCTGTCGCTGAAGACCAGCAGACGCTTGTTCAGGCGGCGCATGTCGGAGAGCCGGGGCCAGCCCTGCGTCTTCACGTCGCGCTTCGCAGGATTGAAGATCAGTCCGCCGAGGCCCGATGCCTCAAACGTCTGTTCCATGAGGATCTGCTCTTCCCCGGAGAGGCCGCTTTCGATGAAGAGGGTGACGATCTCGTCCGTGTTCGCCTCCATGTACTCCCGGATCTCTTTGAGCCCCCTCTCCAGCGTGATGCCGCCGAGCCAGAAGCAGGAGCTGTGGCACATCCTGAGCTGGCCGTTGTCGTTGTAGACGTCGAGCATCAACCCGCGCACGCCCTCGTTCAGCTGGGCTCTCAGCGTGCGCGACTGGTTGGGGCCGGGGTAGCCGTATTCGGAGCTGTTGAAGGCGTTGTGCGTGGTGAGGAAGGTCGCCTGGTCGAGACGGGGATCGGCCGGCGGCTCGTACGGCTCCAGCTTCAACTCGTTCAGGTACCACTTGCCGCGGATGTCGGCCAGGGCCTCGTCGCCCATGAGGAGAGGCAGGCCGCTATTCTCCTCACCGCCCTGCGGCGCGCGCTTCAGCATCTCCGGGTCGAACTCCTCGCCGGGCTTGAGGACCTGGAAGGGCGCCAGCAGGTATCGATCGGTTCCGGCGAGCTTCAGCCGGTAGGTGTCGGTGGCGAGCTCGTCGAAGATCCATGCGGTCTTCTCCTGCCCGCAGAGCTTCAGGACGACGGCGTTTTCGGCGGCACTGAGGCAGTAAGCGCCGTTCACATTGCTCTTGATGTAGTACTGGTTCGGCGCGCCGGTCGCCTCGAACCACCACTGCTGGCGCCTCTCCGCCTTGTAGTAGCGCTGGAGGACCTTCTGGTCCTCCGCCATGTCGCCGCCGTCGACGTCGACGGCGAAGCCGCTCGAGACGTTCTGTATCGCGACCGGACCGAGGCGATTCGGCGGCCCTTCCGCCGCGTCGGCGGATCCCGTCGCACCGGGCAGCGCGAGCGCCGCCAGGGCTAGGGTGAGCGCGCCGACGGCCGCGCGGACCAGCCGCCCGGGGCGGTGATCTCGCTTGAACATGGGGTGGTGCTCCTTCAGGGGACGGGGCCTCGCGGCCACCGGAACGGTCCCGCCCCTCCTGCGTGGGGACGGAGCCGGGAGACAGGGGCCGCTAGCGCGGCGAAGGGGTTTGCGCCTGCCGCGCCGAGGCGGTCGCGCCGGCGACGGCGGTCAGGCCCGGGGCAGCGGCGAGGAACGCGCGCTGCAAGGAACGCGTGCGGATGGCGGGACCCTCCCGGGGAGATGAGGTGCGACGGATCGGCCCCGGCGGCAGCCGGAGCGTCCGGCCAGTCCATCACCGGCAGCGAGGCCGTCACCAGGAAGTTCCACCAGCGGAAGTAGGCTGCGGTGTACTTCTGCCGGACGTCCGGGCGGACGACCGGCCGACCGCATCTTTGTACGGGGACGCACACGATGAGCACCGACGACGCCGACCACGGGGAGTTCGCGTCCCTGCTGCGCGCCCTGCGCCGGCGCGCCGGGCTCAGCCAGGAGGAGCTGGCCCACCAGGCGGGGGTGAGCGTGCGGGCGCTGGCCGACATGGAACGGGGCCGCACCCGGGGCCCGCAGCGGCGGACGGTCACCGCGCTGACGGAGGTCCTCGCGCCCACCGGGGCGGAGGCCGAGGAACTGGAGCGGGCGGCGGCCGCAGGCCGGCTCCGCCCGGCGCCCGCCCCCGCCGCTCCCGCCGCCGTCGGCGCGCTGCGACTGCCGCGCGACGTCGGTGACTTCACCGCCCGCGCGGAGGACCTGGCCCGGCTGCGGGCGGCGGCCGCCGCCGGGCCCGCGCCCGTGGTGCTCATCACGGGCCAGCCGGGTCTGGGCAAGACGGCCTTCACGGTCCGGGCGGCACACGAACTCGCCGACCACTACCCCGACGGCCGGTTCTCCGTCGACCTGCGCGGTCACGGTGCGGTACCCGCCCACACCCCCGGCGGCCACGCCACGCAGCTCCGCGCCC
>NZ_JBHYKM010000143.1:0-849 GCF_042741435.1 Streptomyces sp. NPDC058955
CACCCCCACCCCCCCCAACCCCCCTTCGTTTGTTGTCTGGGGGGTTGTTTTTTTTTTAAATGCCCCCCCCCCCACACCGGCCCCCGCGGGCGGGGGGGGCCTTTGCCGTACCCGGGTCCCTTCGCCCGGGCGCGGCGCCCTCACCCACACAAGGAGAAACCCACCATGGCAGGAAACAACTCCGCCGAGATCCGCGTCGCCGGCACCGGCAAGCTCTTCGTGGCCGCCGCCGGCGCGAGCGCCCCGTCCTTCGGCGCCGACCCGGCCGCCGACTGGGCCTCGGCCACCTGGACGAACCTCGGCTACACCACCGGCGACGGCGTCACCTTCTCCAAGAAGGACAAGCTGGAGCCGATCGACACCTGGCAGTCGGTCTCCCCGGTGCACTTCATCTACTCCAGCCGCGACCTCTCGCTGAAGTTCTCGATGCTCCAGTTCAACGAGGACACGCTGCCCTTCTTCATGGGCGGCGGCGAGGTCAAGGCGGAGCCGGCCGCGTCGACCGACACGTACAAGTACGAGATCGCCGAGCGTCCGTACGCGGACGTCCGCGCCCTCGGCCTGGAGTTCACCGACGTCAAGGTCGGCGGCACCGCGGTCACGTACCGCTTCATCATCCCGCGCGGCCAGGTCACCGCCTCCGACGACATCAAGCTGGCCCGCAAGGCGGCGTCCACCCTGGGCATCACCTTCACCGCGATGTCGAACGGCGCCGGCCAGCCGCTGGCGACCTTCCTCATGAAGGACAACCAGTACGGCACCTCGGCCTGACCCCCTCCCGGGGGGGGGGGGGGGGGGCGGCCCCCCCCCCCCCCCCCCGCCGCCGCCCCCCCCCCCCCCGACCACACC
>NZ_JBHYKM010000143.1:859-5381 GCF_042741435.1 Streptomyces sp. NPDC058955
TGTGTGCTAAGGGCGCGGGCAAGCCGTTGGCTACTTACCTAATTATGAACAACCTGTACGGCACCGGGGCCCCCCCCCCGCGGGGGGGGGGGGGGGCCCCGCCCCCCCCCCCCGGGCCCCTTCTCCTCCCCCGCACGCATCCGATCAAGGAGTACGCATCGCCATGGCCCGTTTCGACGTCAACGCCGCCCGTGCCCAGCGCCAGGAGGCCCACGGCCGCACCTGGTCCTTCGAGCTGGACGGCGACACCTTCACCCTCCCGACGGAGCTGTCCCGCGCGACCGCCAAGGGGCTGCGCAAGCTCGACGACAACGACGTGGACGGTCTGCTGGCGCTCCTGATGGGCGCGGAGCAGTTCGCCCGCTTCGAGGAACACGACGTCACCATGCAGGACATCGCCGCCGTCCTGGAGGCGTACGGCAAGGAGACCGGGCTCGGCCTGGGGGAAGACTGAGCCTCGTCGAGTTCGTCGACGAACACGCCGAGGCCCTCGAAGCGGACTTCCTCCGCTACTACGGGACCGACCTGCTCGACTGGCACCGCGGTGAGCTCTCCAGCCGACGGGTGCTCGCCCTGATCAAGCACCTGCCGCGGGACAGCGCCCTGCAGCGCGAACTGCACGGCGAGGCCGCCGAATGGTCGGTCACCGACCATCTGCTCGCGGCGGCGGTGGACCATCTGGCCATCGCCAACTGGATGTTCCAGTGCGTCAACGGCGCCGAGGACGGCGACCAGCCCGACCCCCCGCAGCCGGTGCCCCGGCCGGGCACCGGGCAGGACGGGGAGGAGACCCCGGACGGCGGGCCGGAACGGGCCCCCGAGGCGGTCTCCGCCGGCGAGCTGGCGCGCTTCTTCGGCTGACCGCCGGGCAGCGCGCTCCCCGGGCCCCCGGGGGGGGGGGGCGCCCGCGGCCGGTGGCGGGGGGCCCACCCCCCCCCGGCGACCAGGCGGCGGCCGTCCGCGCGGCCCTGGCCGGGCTCGGCGTGTCGGGGGTGACGGTCGACACGGCCAACCGGCTCCAGGGCCGCGAGTACGACGTCACGGTCGTCCTCCACCCGCTGTCGGGCCGCCCCGACGCCACCGCCTTCCACCTGGAGACCGGCCGCCTCTGCGTCCTCGCCTCCCGCCACCGCCACGCCTGCGTCGTGGTCTGCCGCGCCGGCGTGACGGACCTCCTCGACGCGCACCCCTCCACGGAACCGGTCCAGCTGGGCGTCACCGTGAAGTTCCCGGACGGCTGGGAGGCCAACCACGCGGTGCTGTCGCACCTGGCGGAACACCGGGTGACCTGGACGCCCTGACCGGCCGCGACCCGTCTCCTCCCTCCTGTGAGCTGGGCTTTTTCGGTGGGCCGCAACAGCGTGGCCCGGTTCTGCCGGGATCAGTCATGGTTGCCGGACGGCGCGGGACCGCGGACGGGTCCGCGCCTCCGGAAACCACGCAACGGGAGGAACGAGATGCGAACTCTCAAGAGCCGTACGGCAGTCGCGGTGACCACGGGCGCGCTGGCGCTCGCCGGGATGCTGGGCACGGCGGGCACCGCGGCCGCCGCCCCCGCCGACACGCGGCAGACGGCGGCGGCCGGCGAGGCGGTCCAGCCCCAGGCGGCCCTCGTCTACAGCCGCAAGGTGTGGAAGGACGTGAACCACCGGTCCGGGCCGTCGAGTTCCTACCAGATCATCGGCAAGCTCTACGCGCCCAACTACTACCCGGTCAGCTGCTGGAAGTACGGCGAGTCGGTGACCGCCGAGGGCACCACCAACAACGTGTGGATCCTCGCCAAGAACGCCAGCGGCGCCTGGGGCTGGTCCAGCGCCATCTACTTCTCGGGCGACAAGTACGCCAACCTGCCCCTGTCCGCCCAGTGCTAGCCGCCCGCCCCCGAGGCCGGGGCCGCCGCGAGGGCCAGGAGCTCGTCGACCGACCACTGGTCGTCGATGTGCTCGCCGTACTTCGCGGCGGCGATCCGGCCGTCCGGGGTGATCAGGAAGTCGGCGGGGAGACCCGTCCTGCCGTGGGGCTGGGAGGCGGCCGGGAGCCCGCCCCGGCCGCGGAGCAGCTCCACGGCGCCGCCGAGCACGCCCCGGACGATCCCCGGCCATCCCCTCGGGTCCAGCAGGGCCCGGCGGTGCGCCTCGACGCCGAACTCCCGGTACAGCTCCTTGCCGGGGTCGGCGACGACCGCGAACGGCAGCCGCTCCGCGTGGACGCGGAGCTCACCGGCCGGCGAGTGGAAGAACACCACCTCCCGGATCCCGGCCCGCTCGATCTCGTCGTGGCGCCGGACCACCGAACGCAGGTGGAGGTGGCAGACGGGACAGCCGGCGAAGCGCCGGAACTGCGCGTGGACGACACGCCCGGGGTCCGGCACCGTCAGCGGCGGGCCGACGACCGGGGCGAGCGTGCGGACGGGTACGGGGTCGCCCGGCCGGAGCCGGTCGCCGGTGCGGGTGGCGGGGGTCGAGGGGCCGTGGGACGAGGGCGTGCGCATGGATCACCTTCCGCTGCGGACTCGTAGGCGTACGGCGTACTCCTACGAGGGTAGGCGTAGGGCGTACGCTGTCAACCGCCATGCCACGACCCCGCTCCCTCACCCCCGACCGGCTCGCCGCCGCCGCGCTCGCCGTCGTCGACCGCGACGGGCTCGCCGCCCTGTCCATGCGCACCGCCGCCAAGGAGCTCGGCATGAGCCCGATGGCGCTCTACCGGTACGTCGCCGACCGCGAGGAGCTGGAGCGGCTGGTCGTCGACCGGATCCTCGGCGCCGTCGACACCGACCCGCCGCCGGGGGGCGCACCCTGGGCCGAACGGGTCGAGGTGATGACCGGGCGGCTGCGCGAGGCCGTCGCCCGCCACCCGGAGGCGGTCCCGCTCACCGTCGCCCACCGCCACCGCTCCCGCGGCGGGCTGCGCTGGTCGGAGAGCGTGCTCGGCATCCTCGCCGAGGCCGGGATCGACGGCCCCCGGCGCGTGGTCGCCCTGCGGGCCCTGCACGGATACGTCACCGGCGCGATCCAGCTGGAGCACCGGGGGCCGCTCGCCGGCCCCGGCACCGAGGCGATCGCCGGGCTGCCGGCCGACGAGTTCCCGCTCCTGACCGCGACGGCCAGGGAGGCCGGCCGGGTCACCCCGGACGAGGAGTTCTTCGGCGGGCTCCGCCTGCTGCTGCGCGGTCTGGGCGGCTGAACCCCCGGCGACCGGGGGCGGTCTTGCGGGGCGCGGGAGAATGGGGGGTGGTCCGGGTGTCCGGGTCATGCGTGCGCGCGAGGAGGAACGGAACGATGGCGGAACCCGCGGAGCGGAGCGGACAGCGGCGGCTGCGACCGGCGCCCCTGATCTTCGAGCCTGCCGAGGCGACCGCCGATCCGGAGCACTTCTTCGATCTGGAGTCGATCGAGGACCCGAAGGAGCTGCTGTCCCGGGCGACCGAGCTGACACTGGCGTTCCGGGCGGCGACGGACCGGGCGATCGAGTTCCAGGCCGTCGCGGCGGCGCAGCTCGCGGACCCGAAGCGGTTCGACCGGCTGACGGCGGCGGACGTGGCCGAGCGGGCGGCCTGGACCGAGGACTACGCGCGCAAGATGATCGAGTTCGGGCGGGACCTGATCCGCACGAACGGGCGGCCCGCGGAGGACTGACGCCGCCGGGCGGAACAGGCGTTCGGCATATGCGGGGCGCACGATACTCCTCCCGGAGGGGCCGTGTCCGCGTTTCCGGCAACTCTCGGCCTTCGCCTCGTCACCGGCGGTAGACCTGTCGCATGACGACGACGACCTGGCTGCGCGACGAGACCCCGTACACCCCCGACGTCTTCCGCTTCCTGCGGGCGGGGGACGAGGACCGGCACCAGACCGCCCGGGTGACGGCGGACGGCGCCGCCTGGCTGGCCTCGGCGGCGAACGGGGACCTCGGGGCGTCGCTCGCGCGCTGGGAGGCGCGGCCGGAGTCCCCGGCGGTGCTGCCGTGCGGGACGGTCTTCGACGTCGTCAGCGTGGACCCGGTCTTCGGGCGGCGGATGCTGGACCGGCTGTGGGAGGAGGGCCCGGGCTCGGGCCCGGTCGCCGCGCACCGGGGCCGGATGCTGCTCTTCGCCGCGCCCGGCACGGCCCAGCGGCTGCCCGCGCTGCTCGACTGGGAGGAGTGGGGCGACGCGGTGCCGCGCCCGCTCTGCCACGGCACGGGCGACGCGGTGACCGTGCCGGCGCTGGTGCCGGGCGGAAGCGGGTCCGGACCGCGCTGGCTGGTCGCCCCGGACACCCGGAGCCCGTGGCTGCCGGGGCCCGAGGTGATGCTGTGGGCCTGTGTGCGGGCGGCCCGGATGGTTTCCGCGGCCGACGTGCGGGTATCGATTTTTGCTCCCGCCGCTCAGGATGCTAATGTCTACGACGTCAGCAGGCGCCGCTAGCTCAGTTGGTTAGAGCAGCTGACTCTTAATCAGCGGGTCCGGGGTTCGAGTCCCTGGCGGCGCACCGACAGAGAAGGGGGGGGGCGCGGGGGTGGGGGCGGGGGGTGTTGATGGGTT
>NZ_JBHYKM010000143.1:5391-17215 GCF_042741435.1 Streptomyces sp. NPDC058955
GGGGGGGGGGGTTTTCCCGCCCGGGGGGCCCCCCCCAATCACCCCCCCCCCCCCGGTGGGGGGGCCCCTTCTTGTTTACTCCGTGATCGGCGGGGTGATCTTCACCGTCCAGACGCCGGCCTCGCTGCGGTCGGCGACCTCGACGCGGACGCCCGTGCCGGGCACGGTGAGCGTCTCCCCCACCTCCATCGGCGCGTCGGCGAGCGGCGGGTAGACCGAGCGCTCCCAGCACGCCTCGGTGGCCGGGTGGGCGTCGACGACCTCGACCGGGCCGTCGCCGGAGGGCGCGCCGGCCCGCACCCGGTAGACGAGGACGCCCTCCGTGCAGGTGTCGGCGTCGTTGCCGGTGGCGGCGCGGGCCTCGACCGCGAGGACGCTGTCCCGGCCGGTGCGGACGACGGCGAGCCGGGTGGAGCGCGTGGTGGGGGTCGCCGGGGCGGCCGAGACGGGCTCCAGGCCGACCACCCGGGGCTCGCCGCCCTGGACGCAGGCCACCTGGGAGCGGTCGAGCCAGCCCAGCTTCCACTTGTGCCAGCCGAAGGGGTCGGGGGCGAGCCCGAACTGGCTGCCCATGACGTCCCAGTCGCCCACATGGGTGTCCCAGTCGCCCTTGCCGTCGGCGGGCCGGCGGTACAGGTCGGGCAGGTCGAAGACGTGGCCGGTCTCGTGGGCCAGGACGTTCCGGTCCGGCGGATGCCGCTCGAAGACCGTGACGACCCGCCGGATGGAGGTGCCGTCGGCCTCCAGCGGCCGCTCCAGGTTGACGACCTTGGTGGCGTCCGAGTCGACACCGGGCGCGTCCGGGTCGGCGACCAGGTAGACGATGTCGTACCGGGAGAAGTCGACGGAGCCGTCGACGGCGGCGATCGCGTCCCGCAGGTAGGCGGCCCGCTTCCCGGCGTCCCAGTCACGCCGTATGTCGTAGTCCGTGGAGGGGCGGGGCATCTGCGTCCAGGCGGTGCGCGGGTGCGGGCGCAGGGTGAACCGCCCGTAGGAGGCCCGCTGGAAGAACTCGGTGGTGGCCGGGAAGTGGTCGGCGGTCAGCTCCTCCGGAGTGGTCAGCGGGGCCGCGTCCGGGAACGACAGGAAGATCATCACCGCGTCGAGCGTCCGCTCGGGGCGCGGATAGGAGCCGTTCCAGCTGGAGAGGCCGAGCGAGTGGTGCGCGGCGGTACGCGGCAGGGCGCAGGGGCCGGCCGAGGGCGCGGCCACGGCGGGCCCGGCGACCAGGCCGGTGGCCGCGAGCGCGGCGAGCGCGGTGAACGAGGCGGCTCCGGCGCGCAGCCGGGAGCGCTCCACTCCCCCGGGTGGCTGCTGACCCTCCACGTGGACCTCCGGTTCGCGAGTGCGGGACACCTCCACCACCTTGTGATGGTTCGCGGTGTTTCGCATGTTTCCGCTGCCCCGGTCGGGTGAGGGCGCGGCACGGGGTGGACGAGAGACGGTCGCACTTCAGCTCACGGACAGTCACCTTCGGTCATTCGGCCGCCGTCGCACGTCAGACCCGTGCGGAAACGGTCGGGGGGTGGCGTCCGGTGGTCAGCCTCACACCGTCCGGGGCCCCGGCCGCCCGCTCCGTAGCTGGAACGGTCACCCGGGCTGGCTCTATGATCGGCACACTTGTCCCAGGCCGACCATCCCGACCACATGTGAACGGCCCCCCTGCACCACGGGAGCGAGCGGTGAGCGGAACCCCCGAAGGACCGGTACACCCAGAACCGCCCGGCATCCCGCCGGCCCGCCCGGCACTCACGGAGCGTGAACTCCGCGACTACCGGGCCGCCTTCCGCGTCTCCCGGCTCGCCATGGCCCTGGTGGACCGGGACGGCCTGGTGATCGCCGCCAACGACTCGCTCGGCACCCTCCTCGGCACCGACAGCGCCGCCCTGCGCGAGCAGGCCGCCGCCGACCTCGTGGACCTCGCCGCCGACGGACGCACCTGGCACGCCTACCGCGAGGTGCTGCGCGGCCGCCGCTCCCGCTTCCGCTGCACCCGCCGGCTCAAGCACCCGGACGGGCGCAGGCTGTGGGCCGAGGTCACCGTCTCCCCGGTCCCCGACACCGGCCGGGTGCTGCTCTCCGTCGCGGACATCAGCGACCGGCGCGAGCTCCAGGCCCGGCTGCGCCACCTCCAGATGCACGATCCGGTGACCCGGCTGCCCAACCGGGCGCTCTTCTTCGAGCGCCTCTCGGCCGCCCTGGAGGCGGCGGACGCGGAGAGCGCCGAGGCGGCCGCCGGCACGGGCGGGCCGCTCGGGCCGACCGGCGCGCCGGAGGCGTACCGGACCCACCGTCCCCCTCGGTCGTATCCGTCGCACGGCCCTGGCGGAACGGGGCGGATCGGCCTGTGCTACCTGGACCTCGACGGCTTCAAGGCGGTCAACGACACGCTCGGGCACCGGATCGGCGACCGGCTGCTCGCCGCCGTCGCGGGGCGGCTCACCGAGTGCGCGGACAGCGCCGGTTACACCCGCAGCGGCGGCCATCTGGTGGCGCGGCTCGGCGGCGACGAGTTCGCCGTCCTCGTCGAGGACTCCACCGGGACGGAACAACTCGCCGATCTGGCCCGCTCGGTGCTGCGCGCGCTGGAGCGGCCCTTCGACCTCGGCGGGCAGCGGCTCTCGGTCTCGGCGTCGATCGGCGTCGTCGAGCGCGCCGCCGCCGGCGCCACCGCCACCTGTCTGATGCAGGCCGCCGACACCACGCTGTACTGGGCGAAGGCCGACGGCAAGGCCCGGTGGACGCTCTTCGACCCCGAGCGCAACGCGCACCGGATGACGAGGCAGGCGCTCTCCTCGACGCTGCGGCCGGCCGTGGAGCGCGGGGAGTTCGCCCTGGAGTACCAGCCGCTGGTCGATCTGGCGGGCGGGGCGGTGCGCGGGGTGGAGGCGCTGGTGCGCTGGAACCACCCGCAGTTCGGGGTGCTGCCGCCGAATCGGTTCGTCGGGATCGCCGAGGAGGACGGCTCGATCGTCGAGCTGGGGCGGTGGGTGCTGCGGACCGCCTGCGAGCAGGCCCGGCAGTGGCAGAAGGACCATCCGCGCGAGCGGCCGCTCTTCGTGAGCGTGAACGTGGCGGTCCGTCAGGTGTGGGACTCCGACCTGGTGGCGGACGTGGCGGGGATCCTCGCCGAGACCGGGCTCGCCCCGCACCTGCTCCAGCTGGAGCTGACCGAGTCGGCGGTGATGGGCTCGGCCGGCCGGCCGCTCCAGGCCCTGCAGGCGCTCAGCGACATGGGGGTGCGGATCGCCATCGACGACTTCGGCACCGGCTACTCGAACCTGGCCTATCTGAGCCGGCTGCCGGTCTCCGTCCTCAAGCTGGACGGCTCCTTCGTGCGCGGCTTCCAGGACGAGGAGCACGCCAACCCGGCGGACGAGCTGATCGTGGAGGCGCTGGTGCAGCTCGCCCACCGGCTCGGGCTCACCGTCACCGCCGAGTGCGTGGAGACGGCCGGGCAGGCGGCGCGGCTGCGGCGGATCGGCTGCGACACCGGACAGGGCTGGCTGTACTCGCGGGCGGTGGGCCCGGACCGGATCGCCGCGATGCTGGAGGGCACGACCCCGCTGCGGGTCTGAGGCGCCGGGGGCGCACCGGGGCATGGGACTGCCCCCGGCCGGAGGGACATTCCGGGCGGGGGCAGTGGTTCATGCGGTGCCGCGCGGGGCGGTCAGGAGCTTCAGCAGGCGCCGAGGTCCTGCCAGACGCCCCACTCGCCGGTGGTGCCGGGGGTCTCGTTCTGGGTCCACCACTTGGCCTTCCACTTGCGGCCGTTGTGGGAGACCTCGTTGCCCGCGTTGTAGACCTGGCCGGCGACGTAGGCCGGGAGCGAGCCGCAGCCGGCCGGGGGCGTGGTCGGCGGGGTGGTGGTCGGAGGCGTGGTCGGCTCCGTGGTGGGCGGGGTGGTGGGCGGCGTGGTCGGCGGGACGGTGGTGCCGCCGAGCGCGGTGTTGATCTGCTTCAGCAGGGTGGCGTTCTCGTCCAGGCCGAGGAGCGAGTACATCATCGCGCCGGCCAGGCCGCGCTGCTTGCCGTAGTTCACCCGCTCCTGGATGGAGCGCTGGTTCAGACCGGTGAAGAACTCGCCGTCCTTGTAGAAGTACGAGGACTTGGCCTGGTCGTCCCAGAAGGTGGTCGAGGCGTTGTCGACGACGCCGCCGAGCTCCTTGTAGTGGGCGATGCCGGCCTGCTGGGAGAGCGGGCGGGCGTTGGAGCCGCCGGTGGCGGTCTGCGCGAGGCCGTTGGTGGTGCCGGCGGGCACGCCCTTCCAGCCGCGGTAGTAGAACTCGTAGCCCAGCGTCAGCTTGTTCGCCGGGAAGCCGCCGGTGATGCCGTAGGTCGGGTTGCCGTCGATCCAGGAGTCGATGGCGGCGTCGATCGAGTACTTCTCCTGGCCCGGCGCGATGACGTCGGTCGGGTCGTTCGAGCCGGAGTACAGCGGGGACTGGTGGTACGTCGGCCCGTCGCCGTCCCAGGCGCCGTGCATGTCGTACGTCATGATGTTCGCGTAGTCGAGGTACGCGCCGATCTTGTCCGTCTCGATGTACTTGATCTTGTCCTGGCCGGCCGGGAGGGCCGCGGTCAGGAGGTACTTCTTGCCGCCGTTGGCCGCGCCGTACGCGTCGAGCTGCTTGCGGAACTCGGCGAGGAGCAGGGTGAAGTTCTGCTTGTCCTCGGGGCCGTAGTGGTTGCCCAGGTGGCCGCCGGAGGAGCCCGGGTACTCCCAGTCGATGTCGATGCCGTCGAAGATGCCGGCCGCCGTGCCCGCACCGCCGAAGCCGCCCTCGACCGGCAGGTTGCCCTTGAGGTACTGGTCGATACAGGAGGAGACGAGCTTCTTGCGGCTCTCGTCGGTCTTCGCCGCGTCGTGGAAGTACTTGGAGTAGGTCCAGCCGCCCAGCGAGATGTTGATCTTCAGGTGGGGGTACTTCGCCTTCAGCTCCTTGAACTGGTTGAAGACGCCCACGATCGGCTGGTCCCACTTGTCGGCGACGCCGTCGACGGAGTCGGCCGCGGAGAAGGACTTCTGGTAGTCGGCGTAGGAGTCGCCCGCGCCGTCGCCCGCGTTCGGGTTGTTGTCGTCACCCGCGGCCTTGTTGGCCATGAAACACGTGAGGTTCGTCGGGTGGATGTTGCCGAACGAGTAGTTGATGACGTCGAGCTGGCTCGCGATGCCCCGCGTGTCGAGGTGCTTGGGGTAGAACGCGTTGCCGTACACGCTCCACTGGTCGTAGTACGCGATGCGCACACCGCCGGCGGAGGCGGTGGTCGAGGCGTCGGCGGCCTGCGCGGAGCCGAGGCCCGCGGTCGCGGCGAGGGCGCCGGCGGCGAGGGCCGAGCTGAGCAGCGCGGCGATCAATGACTTACGGGGGTGCACGAGCGTCCTCCGATGGGGGGTACTGGTGGTGCCGTACAGGAGTTGGAGCAGTGATAGCCCCCGCATGAACGGCGCGTCAATGGTCTGAACCAGATTGAGGACTAGACCAATTTGGCGATGAAAGCCCTCGTCAGAGGCGTGCGGCGCAAAGGGAACCGCTCGCCACCATCGGTGACGAGCGGTTTAAGGTTCACTTAGGGAAGCTGGCGGGGTGGTTCGGGAATGAACCACTCCCCCGCCGGAATCCGAGATTCAGTCGAGCTCGGGCAAGCCGTAGGCGTCCGCGATCAGTTCGTAGCTCCGCAGCCGCGCCGCCCCGCCGTGCACGTTGGCCGTCAGCATCAGCTCGTCCGCGCCGGTCCGCTTCCGCAGCTCGTCGAGGCCCGACCGGACCGCGTCCGGGGTGCCGTACACGACGTTCGCCAGCCAGCCGTCGACGAACTCCCGCTCCGCCGGGGCGAAGCCGTACGCCGCCGCCTCCTCCGGCGTCGGGATGAGCCCGGGACGGCCGGTGCGCAGCCGCAGCATCGACAGCGCGCCGGTGAGGACCTGGCGGTGCGCCTCCCGCTCGTCGTCGGCGGCGAGGGCGGCGACGCCGATCAGGGCGTAGGGCTCGTCCAGCACCGCGGAGGGGCGGAAGGACTCCCGGTAGAGGTCGAGCGCGGGGATGGTGTTGCGGGCCGAGAAGTGGTGGGCGAAGGCGAAGGGCAGGCCGAGGAGTCCGGCGAGCCGGGCGCTGAAGCCGGAGGAGCCGAGCAGCCAGACCGGCGGCCGCCCCCGGGGGCCCTGCACCGGGCCGGGCACGGCGTGGATCCGGGAGTACGGGTGCGCGTCCGGGAAGTCGTCGTCCAGGAACCGGGTCAGCTCGGAGAGCTGCTCCGGGAAGTCGTCGGCGCCTTCGTCGAGCGTGTCGGTGCGGCGCAGCGCGGCGGCGGTGGCGCCGTCGGTGCCGGGGGCGCGGCCGAGGCCGAGGTCGATCCGGCCCGGGGCGAGCGCCTCCAGGGTGCCGAACTGCTCGGCGATCACCAGCGGGGCGTGGTTGGGCAGCATCACGCCGCCGGAACCGAGGCGGATGCGGCGGGTGTGGGCGGCGAGGTGGGCGAGGATCACGGCCGGCGAGGAGGAGGCGACCCCGGGCATCGAGTGGTGCTCGGCCACCCAGTGCCGGTGGTAGCCGCGGCGCTCGGCGAGCCGGCTCAGCTCCACGCTGGTGGCGAGCGACCGGCTCGCGGTGGAGCCGCTGCCGACCGTCACCAGGTCCAGCACGGAGAGCGGCACGGGGGCGGTGCCCAGGGCCTCTCCGCGTATGGCGTCGTCCGCCGTGGCCGCCTCTTCCTGGGTGCCGGTCTCGCTCACCGTCCGGTCCTTCCTCCGCGCGGGTACGTCCATCGGAACGCCAACAGGGGTGCGGTGGCCCTTATTCCGGGGCGTTCGGGGCGATCCGGGTGACCGGGGTCACATTCCGGCCACCGGAGTGGCGGGCTCCAGGTCCGGATCTCCACGGAAAATCTTCGTCCGTCCATGAGCCGAACACCCGCGCGAGCGCACGTCTGCACCCTTCTGACCTCAGACTCTTACGGCCAGCCATGCCCCTGTCATATGCCAGGGTGGTGCGTCCCAGTACAGGGCCCGGATCCTCCGCATGATTCTCGCCAACAGCCGCCCCGTAAACGGTCCTTGGCGGCTATCGTGGTACGGAAGCTTGCGGTCACAACCTGGTAGGGGGAAACCGTGGCGCTGAAGCCCGAGCCCACCGCGCCGTTCCACTCGGTGCAGTACGCCCTGCGCGTCCTCGAGACGGTGTCGCGCCACGGCGGCGGGGTGTCGGACGTGCAGATCGCACGGGAGGCCGGACTGCCCGTCGCCCATCTGGCGTCGCTGCTCCTCATGCTCCGCCGCGAGGGGTACGTCGAGCAGGTCTCCGACGGCGCGTACGTCATCGGCGACTCCCTCGTCCTGCTCGGCTCCGGCTCGACCCGCCGGGACGCCCTGGAGGCCAAGCTCCAGGAGACCCTCACCGAACTGCGCGACTCCGTCGGGGCGGCCGTCTACATCAGCCGGTACATCGACGGCGAGGTGAAGATCACCCAGTTCGCCGACGGCCCGCGCACCCCCAAGGTGCACGAGTGGGTCGACTTCCGCTCCGCGGCCCACGCCAGCGCCGTCGGCAAGTGCCTGCTCACCCAGCTCGACCTCAACGGGCGGCGCGACCACCTCTCCCGGCACAAGATCGCCCGGCTCACCTCCCGGACGATCACCAACGAGAAGGTGCTCTTCTCCAAGCTGGACAGCCAGCCGCCCACCGTCCCGGTCCTCGACCTCCAGGAGTACGCGGTCGGCACGGTCTGCGCCGCGGTCCCGCTGACGGCCGGCTCCGCTGTGGGCTGCCTCGCGCTCTCCCTCCCGATCGAGCACGCGCACCGGCTGCGCTCGGCCGCCGACACGCTGAACCGGCGGGCGGCCCCGGTGGTGCTGTCGCTGGCGATCTGAGGCGTCCGGAGCACGGTCCCGGCGGGGTGGTCACGAGCACCCCCCGGGACCAGGTAGTATTTTCTCTGTCAGCAGGCGCCGCTAGCTCAGTTGGTTAGAGCAGCTGACTCTTAATCAGCGGGTCCGGGGTTCGAGTCCCTGGCGGCGCACCGACAGGAAGAGGCTCCTCGCGAAAGCGAGGGGCCTCTTCTGCATGCCCCGGCGGGGTCCGTCACGCCTGGAGGTAGGCGAGGACGGCGAGGACCCGGCGGTGGGTGTCCTCGGCCGGCGGCAGGTCGAGCTTGGCCAGGATGTTGCCGATGTGCTTGCCGACGGCGGCCTCGGTGACGACCAGCCGGCGGGCCACCTCCCCGTTCGAGTGCCCCTCCGCGACCAGCGCCAGGACCTCCCGCTCGCGCGGGGTCAGCGCGGCCAGCGGGTCCCGGCGGCGGCGCAGCAGCTGCCGCACGACCTCCGGGTCGACGACCGTGCCGCCGGCGGCGACCCGGTCCAGGGCGTCCACGAACTCCTCCACCTGCCCCACCCGGTCCTTCAGCAGATAGCCGACGCCGGTGCCGTCGCCCGAGTCGAGCAGGTCGGAGGCGTAGTCCCGCTGCACGTACTGGCTGAGGACGAGGACCGGCAGGCCGGGTCGCTCGGCGCGCAGGGCGACGGCGGCCCGCAGCCCCTCGTCCTGGAAGCCGGGCGGCATCCGTACGTCGGTGAGGACCACGTCCGGGTCGTGGGCGGCGACCGCCGCGCGCAGCGCCTCCGCGTCGCCGACCGCGGCCACCACCTGGTGGCCGAAACGGGACAGCAGCCCGATCAGTCCCTCGCGGAGGAGGACGCCGTCCTCGGCGAGGACGACGCGGAGCGAACGCGGCACGGGATCTCCACTCGTAGGACCGTCGGCCCGCCGGGCGGGCTGGTGATCGTCAGTGTGCCATCGAGGACGGCGAGCCGGTCGGCGAGTCCGGTGAGCCCCGAGCCGCCCGCCGGGTCGGCGCCGCCGCGCCCGTCGTCCTCGACGGTGAGGACGAGGACGCGGCCGTCGTGCCGGCCGGTGAGGCGGGCGCGGGTGGCGCCGCTGTGCCGGTCGACGTTGGCCAGCGCCTCGCGGCCGGTGAAGTACGCGGCGCTCTCCACGGCGGCCGGCAGCCGGGGCAGGCCGTCGAGGTCGGCGTCGACGGGGACGGCGGTGCGGTCGGCGGCGTCGGCGAGGGCCGGGCCGAGGCCGTAGTCGGCGAGGACCTGCGGATGGATGCCGTGGATCAGCTCGCGCAGCTCGGCGAGGACCTGCCCGGCCTCCGCCTGCGCCTGCGCCAGCCGCTCGGCCAGCGGGCCGCCCGGAGGGGCGTCGAGCCGGGCCAGGCCCAGCGTCATGGTGAGCGCGACGAGCCGGTGCTGGGCCCCGTCGTGGAGGTCCCGCTCGATGCGGCGGCGCTCGGCCTCGAAGGCGTCGACCAGCCGGGCCCGGGAGGCGATGACCTCGCCGAGCCCGTCCCGCTCGCCGGACGTGAGCAGCGCCCGGGCGAGCGCACCGCGCCCGGCCGCGTACAGGCCGAGCGGGTAGCAGAGGACGACGAGCAGGAGCGCGCCGACGGCGGCGCCGGCGAGGGCGCCGGGGTACGAGGTCACCAGGACGGTCTTCAGGAGCTTGGTCTCCCGCCCGTCGGCGGCCAGCAGCAGGGGCGCGGCGAGCAGGGTGCCGGGCGCGGCGACGGTGACGGCGAGCACGAGGGCGTCGAGGAGCCACAGGACGGTGGCGAAGAGGAGCGCGTACGCCAGCTCCCGCCAGGTCGCCCGCTCCGCCGCCCGCGTCCGTACCCAGGCGCCGAGCCCGGGCGCGGCGGGCAGCCGGTGCGGGTCGGCGGCGGGCGTCCGGTCCACCAGCCGCAGCCGCAGCCGCTCGGCGCCGCCGAGCGCGACCCCGCCGGACAGCAGCAGCGGGATGCCGACGAGGAGGAGCGAGGCGAGCAGCAGGACGAGCAGGACGGCGCAGGCGAGGGCGCCGCCGAGGACCCCGCTCGCGAGATACGCGGCGGACCGCCACGGCCAGGCGCCGAAGGGGTACTGCCGGGGGCGGCGGACGAGTGCCTGCCGGACGTCACGGGCTTCCATGAGCGCCCACCGTAGGCGTCGGCGGCGGGGCGCGGCGAGGGGGCGGGTGGGTGTGCCGGGGGTGGGGCTGGACCTACCCCTCCTACGATGCGGCCATGACGATCGACGGGGGCGTCGGGCCCTCCATACGGGTGCTGTTCGACGGGTCGCGGGAGGACTGGCGGGAGCCGGGGCGGCCGCGGCCGGTGCGGGTGTACGACTGGGTGCCGGACGGGGGCGGGCGCGGGACCGTGGTGGTGTCGCACGGCACCGGCGGGTCGGGCGCCGACATGGAGTGGCTGGTCCGCCCGCTGCTCGCGGCGGGGTTCCGGGCCGTGGCGCTGGACCACCACGGCAACAACCACGTCGACGGCTACGAGCCGGAGGGCTTCCTGTGGGCGTGGGAGCGGCCCCGGGACGTCACCTTCGTCCTCGACCGGCTCGCCGAGGAGGGCCCGCTCGGCCCGGTCGGCGCCGCCGGCTTCTCCCTCGGCGGCTACACGGCGGCGGCCGTGGCCGGCGCCCGGCTCGATCCCGTCCTCCTGGAGGCCGTGCTGACGGGGGCGGTGCCGCTGCCGCCGCTCCCCGAGTTCCCGGGTGTGCTGGACGCGCTGCGGGCGAAGCGGCCGGGCCAGGGGCTGCCCGCCGGCGCCGGCGACGACCTGACCGACCCGCGGGTGCGGGCCGTCTTCCAGGTCGCGCCGGGGGTGGGCGCGCTCGTCACCCGGGACAGCCTCGCGGGCGTGCGGGTCCCGGTGGGGATCCGCTGGGGCGGCGCGGACACGATCAACCCGTACGACGTCGACGTACGCCCGTACCTGGAGCACGTGCCGGGCGCGAGCGGCGCGTCGGTGGGCCCGGCCGTCCGCCACGACGACTTCTTCGCGGACCACCCGGCCGACCCCGGGGCCAGGCTCCGCGCGGGCGAGGCGGCGGCCGCGTTCTTCACCGCGCACCTGGTCTGACGGCTACGCCGGGGTGCGGCCGTGCCGGGCGTACCGGGCCCGGAGGGCGGTGAGGGCGGGGGCGGTGAGGGGTTCGTACGGGGAGGTGGGGGTGGGGCGCCACCAGACGGGGTCGTCGCAGAGGAAGGACGCGCGGCGCAGGGCCACGCGGTGGATCTTGTTGGTGGCCGTGAGCGGGAGGGCCGGGGTGACGCGGACGAAGCGCGGGGGCATCTTCGTGCCCAGGTCCGGCTGGGCGGCCAGGAAGGCCGCGAAGGCGCCCGGGTCGAAGGAGGCGCCGGGGCGCAGGGACAGCGCGGCCATGACCTGGTCGCCCGCCACCGGGTCGGGGACCGCGTAGACGGCGACGCCCGCCGCCCGTTCCCAGCGGGAGAGGATCGCCTCGATCATGGCGGCGGCCAGGTTCTCGCTGTCGACCCGGAGCCGGTCGTCGGTGCGGCCGGCGAAGTAGAGGAAGCCGGCCTCGTCGCGGTGGAAGAGGTCGCCGGTCCAGTACCAGCCGCCCCGGCGGCGGGCGGCCTCGGCGTCCGGGTTGCGCCAGTAGCCCTCGAAGGTGCCGGTGCCGCCGCGGTTGACGAGTTCGCCGATGGCCTCGTCGGCGTTGAGGAGGCGGCCGGTGGCCGAGAAGCGGGACGGCGGGCATTCGCGGAGCGTCTCGGGGTCGACGACGGCCAGGTCGTCGCCGGGCGCCGCGCGGCCGATCGCGCCGGCCGGCGTGTCGGCGGTGCGCTGGACGGAGGCGCCGCCCTCGGAGGAGCCGTAGCCCTCGACGAGCGGCACGCCGAAGCGCTCGCGGAAGCGGGCCGCGTCGACGGCCCCCCCCGCGGGGCCGGCACCGGGGGGGTGCCGGGGGGGTCGGTCGGGGGGTCCGGGCGGGGGGGGGAGGGGGTACTGGGCGGCCCGGGCGCCGGAG